>JAZQNG010000088.1:0-10691 GCA_045627205.1 Lachnospiraceae bacterium | reverse complement strand
GGGGACGGGGTTGTTGGTTCAAAATCAAAGAATTTTGAACCCACAACCCCGTCCCCTTAGGGTCAATCCCACTTTTGTTATAAACAGTTGCACATCCTTTCAATGTAGGATAAAATAGTTTCACAAGTATAGGAAAGGTAAAGGTGTGTTATTATGAGCATGATAGAAATGATAAAGAATAAGGCACGTGCAGACGTGAAAAAAATAGTCCTCCCGGAGGGCGATGAGGCGCGTACTGTTGAGGCAGCGTCTATTATAAAGAGGGAGGGACTGGCTGAGCCGGTTCTTATTGGCAGTACCGGAAGGATTCTTGAGACTGCAGGCAGTATCGGTGTTGACCTTGAGGGTGTACAGCTGGTTGACCCTTCAAACAGCGAAAGGACAGCAGAGTACGCCGAACAGCTTTATGAGCTCCGCAAGGTAAAGGGGCTGACAAAGGAGGAGGCCGGGAGGCTGATACTGGACCCGATGTATTACGGAATGATGATGGTAAAGCTTTCAGATGCAGACGGTCTTGTATCCGGTGCGGTTCATACGACCGGTGATATGCTCCGTCCTGCATTGCAGATAATAAAGACAAAGCCCGGGATGAAGATCGTATCCTCGAGCTTCCTGATGGATTGCCCGAATAAAAGTCTGGGAGAAAACGGTCTGCTTGTTTATGCTGATTGCGTAGTGGTTCCCTGCCCTACGGCAGAGGAGCTTGCAAGTATCGCCATTGCTGCCGCAGATACGGCAAAGACGCTGTGCGGGATTGAGGAGCCGCGTGTTGCGCTTCTTTCCTTCTCGACAAAGGGGAGCGCGAAGCACGAGCTTGTGACAAAGGTTCAGGAGGCAGTTGCAATTGCACATGAAATGGCGCCCGAGCTTCTGCTTGACGGTGAAATGCAGTTTGATGCTGCACTTGTACCGGAAATCGGTGCAAGCAAGGCAAAGGGAAGTCCTGTGGCAGGACGGGCAAATGTCCTTGTATTCCCGGACCTTCAGGCAGGAAATATCGGATACAAGATTACCCAGCGCATTGGCGGAGCAGAATGCTTTGCTGTTCTTCAGGGGCTTGCAAAACCCTGCAACGACCTTTCAAGAGGCTGCTCGGTAGAGGATATTGTCAACACGGTTGCCATGACGGCCGTACAGGCCGGGTAGGAGTCGGGACATATCGTTTTGCACTCGATTTCAACTGATTGCAGATATACAATTACCGAAAGGAAAATATAATTTATGGGGTTAGGAGGCCGGCTATGACGGACTATAATTCACCGCTTAAAATCGGTAAAAGAACACTTAAAAACAGGATTACAATGGCTCCGACAGTGAAGTTTTTTGCCGGGGAGGACGGGATTGCAACAGAAGCATTTGCACGCCATTATGAGGAACGTGCCGCACACGGCTGCAGCCTGATAGTAGTGGAGGCAACGGCGGTTGTTCCGGAGGGAAGACTTGCCCCGTCGCAGCTTGGACTTTGGAATGACGGACAGATCGAGGGACATAAAAGGATAGCAGAGGCCTGCCACAGGCATGGGGCTCTGGCTATTCCGCAGCTTTCACATGCGGGACTTGGAACCTTCCCTACCTGCGGACCGGCACTTTCACCCACAAAGACGCTATGGAATAACGGTTTCCGTGAGGTAGAAGCCATAGAACCTGATAAGGAGGGCATTCATAGTCTCGTATCAGCCTTCGTTGAAGCAGCAGAACGGGCTAAAAAAGCGGGCTATGACGGAATTCAGCTCCATGCCTGCCATGCCTACCTGATAAATGATTTTGCATCGAAGGTAAATCAGCGTACGGATGAGTACGGCGGAAGCGTGGAAAACCGTGCACGCTTCGGCTGTGAGATAATAGCGGGAATCCGAAAGGCCTGCGGAGAGGATTTTATCATTTCGGCACGTATTTCCGGTGCGGATCCTACACATGAGGAGGCCCTGACGGTTGCCGAACAGTATGTGGCTGCCGGCTGTGATTACCTTCAGGTATCCTGCGGAATAGAGGAATTCAAACAGATTCCCTTTGATGAGACACTTCCCTACAACAGAATTGCAAATCTTGGGGTTTTGATGCATGAACATTTTAAGGAGCGTGTACCGGTATCGGTAGTAAACGGACTGAGGACGGTTGAGACTGTCAGATATCTTTTTGAGCATGACCTGACAGATACAGTAGATCTTGGCTGCGGACTCCTTGCGGATCCTGCGTTTACGGAGGCTATTCTGACAGGAGCACCGTATGTGCCCTGTTTTGGCTGCCGCGACTGTGCGTATGGTCCGATGCATTCGCATCCCTGTCCCGCAGCAATGAAACGGGGAGACTCGGACGGCAGACTGACAGCAGAGAAATTTTAATTGGCCGCGGTAGCTGTTATTTACAGCCATAACTATCGGGCATATTAATAGCAGCTTCCGGAAGAAGGCTGCGGAATGGAGATAATATGAAATATTGTACACAGTGCGGAGCTATGCTGGAAGATAATCACAGATTCTGTATTAAATGCGGTGCAAAGCAGGAAATTCTGCAGTCTGCCCCGCAGCAGAATTATTCGCAGCAGCAGAATTATACGCAGCAGCAGGACTATACGCAGCAGCAGGTATATTCGCAGCCCATGGGACAGCCCTCTTACGGGCAACCGATGGACCCGGTTCAGCTGCAGTATCAGCTGACAGGAATAGATTTTTCAAGGGTAAAGGCGAGATTCAGGTGTGTAAACGGCCATGTCTTCGATGGAAACGACCAGACCTGTATCTGTCCGAAATGCCAGGTACCACTTCAGAAGGACGGATATATCCAGCTGTACCGTAAGGGAAACATGGTGGGCTGTGCCGTAGGAATGGGTATTTATATAAATAATGTTCCATACGGCCATATCGGAAATAAGGAAAGCATAAAGATATACCTTCCGTTTGGCCAGTATATGCTCCATGTGACACATACAACTACAAGAACCTGCAATGACCCTATTATCATGCTGTCACCTCAGTGTCCCGTAGTATATACAAAGGCACATTTTTCGTCGGCAGGATTTAAGATTACGATTGAGGAGGCCAGCCCCTCAGATATGCCAATTAAATGATTATGAAAACTAAAGGGATTTTTATCGGATTGTGCGGAATGGACATTGTGTTCTATTCTGCACTTTCCCTTCCAAAGGAAAATAC
The DNA here is from genome assembly GCA_045627205.1 of Lachnospiraceae bacterium. Classification (GTDB taxonomy): domain Bacteria; phylum Bacillota; class Clostridia; order Lachnospirales; family Lachnospiraceae; genus RUG11977. Next base: position 7,539 of record JAZQNG010000088.1, on the reverse strand, counting down.
AAAAACAAAAACTGACTGCTTTTTAAGGCAGGTAGGCGGTCCGGCGGCGAATGCGGCAATTACTTTTTCACTGATGGGCGGGGAGGCAGTGCTTTATTCCTTTGTCGGAAATGATGATACAGGCCGCCTGCTTGAGGCCAAACTGCGCGAATATGGTGTGCGTCTTGTGAGAATAAATAAATCAGCCGGCGGAGAGGTTATGGCCGGCAAAGAGTACGCAGCCGGCAGGAAACAGGGCTTTTCTACCGATATTTCCTCGATATATGTAAATACCTCGGACGGTTCCAGAACGATTATAAGCGGCCAGCATACCAAGACGGTGCAGGATTTTAAGCTGTCGGATGAGGATGCCGGAAATGCGGATTTTATTCTCTATGACGGAAATCTGCAGGGAATTGAGCCTGAACTGATGAAGTATGTCAATTCATGGAAAAAGGAGCTTGTCCTTGATGCCGGAAGCTTTAAGGAGAAGATGCCGCTGTGCTTTTCAAAGTCTACTACGGTCATTGCATCTGAGGGCTTCATAAATCCTTTGGGAGAGGATATATTTTCATATTCGGACAGCCTTTGCTGCTGTGCCGAGACCAGGGGAGAAAAAAGCATACTGTATGCAGCAACGGATACTGAAACAGGCGAAAACCATATAAAGGAAATCCCGACGGTGGACCTTGAAATGTATGAAGGAAAGCAGCACGGCGTGTATGACGGCTCACAGGAAAATGCCGCTGTAGCTGCGGATAATGTCGTGGATACACTGGCAGCAGGCGATATATTTCATGGGGCATACTGCTATTACAGATATGTTGAAAGTGATGAATTTGTCAATGCACTGAAAAGGGCCTCAGAGGTGGCGTCCAGATCAGTATTATACAGGGGCACGGAGGAATTTTATAAGCTTCTGGGAAGGTCTATTTTTTGATGGAGATATGTAAATGAAGGGAAAGCTTATTTTTTTTGATATAGACGGAACTTTGTGGGACTGGATGCGAAGAATTCCGGACAGTACCGTGGAGGCAATGCGAAGACTGCACCAAAATGGACATATACCGCTTCTCTGCAGCGGAAGGGCGAAGGGAAATATCCGGGACAGAAGACTTCTTGATATGGGCTTTGACGGGATGGTTGCGGCCTGCGGAAGCTATGTTGAATACAAGGGGCAGGTGCTTCGGTCAGACCTTATAGAGCAGGAGCTTGTGAAAACCATTGTGGAGACATCACGTGATACAGATGTGCCGATTGTCCTGGAGGGACCGGGCAGACACTGGATATCGGGCGCCGGCTTTGAAAAGGATGACTTCGTGACGATGATGTATGCAGACCTTGGCGCAGATGCGGTTGTCCTTGGCGATTATACGCCCTCGATGGTTATAAACAAATTCTCCGGAGATGTTATTACCTGCTCGGATTACCGGACATTCAAGGAGAAACTGGAGCCGTATTTCACCTTTATCGAGCATCCGATAACAGACGATATGAATATCCGTCCGGATAAGGACATAAATTCCATAAGCATGGTTTTCGAGGCTGTAATACCGGGCACGGGCAAGTCGGTCGGAATACGCCAGATCTGCAGCTGTCTGGGAACAGACCCTGCGGATGCCTTTGCATTCGGGGACAGTAATAATGACCTTGATATGATAAAATGCGTCGGAACCGGTATTGCCATGGGCAACAGCTCCGACGCATTGAAAACACTTGCTGATTATGTTACCGACAATGTTCTGGATGATGGTATTTACCATGCCCTTGAACATTTCAGGCTGATATAAACGGGAATCCGTTTTATCTGCGCTTTGAGTTTGCCTTTGCCAGGATACGGAGTATCCTCAGGAACAGGTTGATGATGTCCATGTAAATCTCAATTGCACAGTTGATTGCGTTGTTTTTGGTTTTGGGATACTGCATTGCACGGTAAATGTCAAATCCGATATACAATGAGAAAATACCGGCTCCTGCATATGTCCAGATAATGGATTCTTCCCTTCTTGTAAAGTAGCTGACTGCTGAAACGGCAAGCAGGGCAAGGAGGCTGACACCGAGTGTCTTTCCGAGTGAAGAAAAGATATCCGGCTTCGCGATTGAGAGAGCCGTCATAACCATGGTAACAATTACCGTAATGAGCAGTGCCTGAGCTACAACAGGAGAATCTACACCGCCATATATATAAACGGATATGGCAACCAGCAGACCTATCGGTAGGACTATCATATTATATCCTATAAAGCTTATAATGGGCTTTACGGTTGCGTTGGCAACAAGAACGCCTGTTATACAGAGACCGAAATACAGTCCGATAAATACGAGATAGCCTTTACTGGTGAAGAAATAGCTGAACAGTGAGGTGTAACGGTCGAATATAAAGCATAAAATCATATTTACGACCAGACCGTAAACAACCATTCCGCCAAGCCATCCGCAGTACGCATTATCACTGAGCTCGGCATCCTCGCATATGTCGTTGAAAAGCTGGCTTTTACGGTCGGCACCGAATACAAAGGGATTGCGCTTCTGACCGGCAATCTTTGCAGCATCTACTGCTGCGCTGACGGAATCTACGGCAGCATCTGTAGCGGTTCTCGTATAGGCCTTCTGTTCCCTGGCTTCCTGTATGTTGGCACCGCAGTTGCTGCAGAACAGGGACATTTCTTCGATGGGTGCACCACAATGAGGACAATTATTCATTAAACAATACTGTCACAAAGTGACTTTTCCTTTCATAAAAATCTTAACTCCTGGTTATTATACTAAAAAATACAGGAAAAATACAGTCCTTTTTAGAAAAATTATAATGCTATATTACCGCATATTCAGGAATCTGCTGTTCCTTATCCCTGCAGGACGGTTATAATATATCCGCCGGAATGGGCAACGGGACCGGAGCACGCAGTATGGAGACAAGAGATGAAAACAGCACTTATAGGAATCAATTGTAAATTTATACATTCAAATCCGGCAATATATTCCCTGGCGGCTTATTCGCGCTGCGATGATGTGAAGGTGCTGGAGTATACAATAAACCAGCCATATGATGAAATCCGCGCGCAGCTGTATATGAATGCCAAAGATTCTGTTCTGATGTTTTCGTGCTATATCTGGAATATATCCATCGTGCTTCAGGTGGCTGCCGACATGGCGGAGCTGTTCCCCGGAAGGGATATCTGGGTGGGCGGTCCGGAGGTCAGCTACCGGGCGAAGGAGATACTGGAGCAGTATCCGATGATAAGGGGTGTAATGGTATCGGAGGGAGAGGCTGCCTTTAAGGCATTGGCAGCTTATTACTCGGCCTGTCCGGGGGATGATTTTGAAAATGGCGGTGAAGATATGCCGGATGCCCTTGCCGGAATAAAGGGGATTGTATACAGGCAGGGCAGCAGTATAAATGATAACGGAATGCCGGATATCGTGTCCCTGGATGAGATTCCGTTCTGGTATCGTGATGAAGCAACAGGCCATCTGAAAACGGTATTTAAAAACAGAATATTATATTATGAGAGCCAGCGCGGCTGTCCCTTTAACTGCAGCTACTGTCTTTCCTCGATTGACAGGACTGTCCGCTTTAAAAGCCTTGAGAATATAAAAAAGGATCTGAGTTTTTTCCTTTCGGAGGGGGTGCCACAGGTCAAATTCATTGACAGGACCTTTAACTGCAGGCACGAGCATACAAAGGCAATCCTCCGTTTTTTGAAGGAAAACGACAATGGTATTACAAATTTTCATTTCGAGGTGGAGGGAGATATCCTTGACGGTGAGGAAATAGAACTTTTTTCGGGTCTGCGTCCGGGTCTGGTCCAGCTGGAGATAGGCGTTCAGTCAACAAATCCGGAGACCCTTCTGGCGGTCAACCGCAGAACAGATACGGATAAGCTTGCAAATACGGTAGCGGCCCTGAAAAAGAACGGAAATATCCATATCCATCTTGACCTTATTGCAGGACTTCCCTATGAAAACAGGGCTTCCTTTATCAATTCCTTTAATGAGGTTTATAAAATGGATCCGGACGAGCTTCAACTCGGGTTTTTAAAGGTTCTTTCAGGAGCCCTGCTTGGCAGGGAGGCAGATAAATACGGAATCCGTTATTCAAAAATGCCGCCCTATGAGGTGCTGTCAACAGCCAGTCTTTCCTATGAGGATATCCTGCACCTTAAGGCTGTGGAAAGAATGCTGGAAATATATCACAATTCCAATCAGTTTACCACAACACTGAAATATCTTGAAAAGGAATTTGCGTCTCCCTTTGCCATGTATGAAAGACTGGCAGCCTGCTACGCGGAGGAAAACGCTGAATTTATCAGCTCCTCAAGATTGAAGAAATATGAAATCCTTTTCAGTATGATAGAAAAGGAATGGCCGCAGAAGGTAGATTTTTACCGTGAGGTGCTTCTTTACGACCTGTATCTTCGGGAAAATATAAAAAGCCTTCCTGAATTTGCAAAAAACAGGAAGGCATACCGTGCCATTAAACAGGAGGGCGACCGGAATATGGTTCATAGGGAATATTTCGGCAGTCCCATAAATGGTGTTATTGAATTTACATACTCCGACCGGAATCCGGTGACGGGAAATGCTTCAGTAAAACGTGTGGAATAGAAGCCGTTTTATATAACGGGTAACAGTCAAAGCACTCCGTGTCTGACAGTGCCTGAAGGCTTTATTTGTTACAGTTCAGTCTGTAGCCGATGACTGCACCGACTACACCGCCGGCAATGTGTGTGAGCTGTGATACATTGTCTGCAACAAAAATACCCTCATAAATCTGCTGTCCGAGATAAAGCAGGGCAACCAGAATAAATGTAAGCGGGATTTCCTTCTCCTTAAAGCCTGAAATTGATGAAAGCAGGATGAATGCAAAAACAATGCCGCTTGCACCGCAGAGCGCAACGCCGGGGAAGAAAATAAAGTGGATAACGCCTGTAATGAGTGCGGTAGCAGCCATTACGAATATGATTATCTTCGCACCGTACTTTTCCTCAAGCAACGGTCCGATAACGAGAATCAGCATCATATTTCCAATCAGATGGCTGAAATCCGCATGGCCGAAAACATGACCGAAGAATCGGATGTATGTCAGCGGGTTTGCCATTGAGGAACGATATACGCTGAAAAACAGCTCTGTTGATTTTCCGAGCCCGCTGCCGGCCCTGCCTCCGGTAACCCTGTCCAATATAAGGACTGCCACACAAAGAAACACAAAGGTCAGAATAACCGGTGAGTTTACAACTATTTTTAATCTTTTTGAACTCGAGCTTGAGCTTGAGTATGAACTTCTTTTTGCCAATTCTTTAACCTCCGATAAATGCAATATGGTTACACCTATAACGATAACCTTATTGCATTTTATCATGAAACGGTATTTTTTGCAAAGTGTCATTTAGCAAAATATCGCATTCTAATTTTTCCTTTGAATGACAAAAAATCGTTTATTTTTTGATTTTGCGTAAAAATTACCTCAATTTGCGTAAAAGTGGATATTTACATATGAAAATTATGTGGTACAATGAGTTTAGAAACAAAAAGTAATAAACATTTAAATTGACTAACAGACGATGATAAATAGATAAAACTTTTTTTTCATCAATTATTTCCTCTCCTCTCATTAAAACAGGGAACGGTTCCTAATAATCATGTAAATACGTGTTATTAGGAACCGTCCTCTGTTTTTATTATTTAATTTATCTTGATTTTAATGTATCCCAAGACGCGGCAGGCATATTATTTTCCGTTGATGATGGCATTGTCTGTTATGATCTTTTCGGCCTTGTTGCTTTTAACGGTGCGGTTGATCATATCAGCTGCTTCTTCCTTGGAAATCTGTTCGTAAACAGCCTCCTCATTTTCAAAGCCATATGTATAATAAAAGGTATTTTCGAACTCTTCGTTGAACTCTTCCTCAGTAACCTCTATATTCTCGATTTTGGCAATCTCGTCAAGAATATGGGAGAACTTAACAGAATATGCAATCTGCCGGTCGATATCCTCAAGTGTCATGCCATAGAAATATGCAGCAATCATCTCTGCGTCTACACCATATGCCTCTGCGGTTGCGTTGAGCTGTTCCATGAACTGTTCCTTGCTGTATGCGATTTCCTCTTCAATCTGTCCGCCAAAGCTTGAGGAATCAATTATTGCAGTATAAATATTGTACTGGGCTTCGCTGTCGGCAAATGCAATCTTATCCTCAACAGCCAGTTCGCGGAGTGCCTCCCTGTATTCCTCGACAGTAGCATAATCTGTATTTTCGGCTACAAGCGCATCTGTCAGCTCAGGAGTGATATAACCGGTGATGGATTTAAGCTTGATATCGAAGGTGGTTGCCTTTCCGGCAAGCTCTTCACTGTGATAATCCTCAGGGAAGGTAATGTCGAAGGAGAAGCTTTCGCCCTTTTTGTGTCCGACGATGGCCTCCTCGAAGCCCGGAATCATTTTTCCCGAACCGAGCTTAAGCTCCTGATCCTCGGCGGAGCCTCCGTCAAAGGCTACTCCGTCAAGCTTTCCGACAAAATCGATAAGAACCGTATCGCCCAATTCGGCAGCTCTGTCGGTGATGTCAACGGTTTCAGCATTTTCTTCAAGGAAGTATTCAATTTCGGCCTCAATTTCCTCATCTGTTACTGTGATATCGCCATAATCGACTGTTACGCCCTTATATTGTCCGAGTGTGGTTGTAACCTCAAAGGTAGGAATTTCAACGGGTTCGGTATCGGTTGATGCGGCGGGTACGGAGGTGGTGACAGCATCACCTGTGGAATCGCTTTTTCCGTCATCGGGCTCTGCATTGATGACTACTGAAGATGTGTTGCCGTCAACAACGGGCTCGGGAGTATTCTTTGATGCATCCTCACCCTTGAAAAATGCCGTTACAGAATCGATTACGGAGGCATCCTGTGAAACCCTGCCGTTTTTCTTCATTGACTGTGTAATAATAATTGCGGCTATAACTACAACTATGGCAATTATTACCAGAATGATACAGAAGGTAAGGAGACCGCCGGCTCCCTTCTTTTTGCCATAGTCGGCCTTTGCTTCCTCAGAAGCGGTGTAAGAATCTTCAATGGGTGAAGCAGTCACGGTTTCCTCTGTAGAGGGGACAGCTTCTTCGTTTCCGGTGATATTTTCCTGAATGGCCTCTGCGAGTGCCTCAGCTTCTCCGGCTGCCTGTGCGGGTACTTCAGTCTCTGCTGCGGTTTCTGTTAAGAGAATATCGTCTTTGTTTTCTTCGCTCATGTTGTCCTCATTTCTATTTCTATTAATAATGTAGAACGGATTTACATCCGGTTCGCCCTGATTCCTCTATCTGATGGGGGAAGAAGGGGAAACGAACTGCAATTATCCATACTAATCCTCATGCCGCGAGTTATACGAGTGGCTAATGGATACAATTTGAGGAGCTCGCGACTCAAATTGCCGTGTGAAAAATTAGCGTATATGATTTTTCACACTAATCCTCATGCCGCGAGTTATACGAGTGGCTAATGGATACAATTTGAGGAGCTCGCGACTCAAATTGCCGTGTGAAAAATTAGCGTATATGATTTTTCACAC
>JAZQNG010000087.1:0-10374 GCA_045627205.1 Lachnospiraceae bacterium | reverse complement strand
ACACCTTTTGCTGACTGACATATGCCGATTTATGCCGATATATGCCAAATTCAGCAATTTTAAAAATGGCTTAAAATCAAGGAAAATCAAGGAAATACGCGTATGATTAAAGTACTTTTCATCTGCCACGGCAATATTTGTCGTAGCACAATGGCAGAAAGTGTGTTTACCTATATGGTAAAAGAGAGACATATGGAATCTGAATTCGTGATAGCGTCGGCGGCTACAAGTACCGAAGAAATTGGAAACGGACCGCATTACGGTACAGTGAACAAGCTGCGGCAGGTCGGGATTCCGGTGGTTCCTCACAGGGCGGTTCAGATGACTAAAAAGGATTATGATAAATACGATTATATCATCGGGGTGGATTCCTACAACATCCGCAATATGGGACGTATATGCGGTGGGGATTCATATGGGAAATTCTACAGAATGCTGGAGTTTGCGGGAAGCCTTGATGATGTTGCGGATCCCTGGTATACCGGAAATTTTGACGAAACCTACAGGGACATAGTGAGAGGGCTGGAGGGCTTTCTTGAGTTCTTGCAAAAGCGTGGGGAATTGTGATATAATTTCGGCGCTTATAGAATTATGATAAACCGGCATTGGAGACGATAAATTATGAAAAACGATTGCTATTATTATGAAATGGATGTCTGCACATGTTCACAATCCGAGCACTGCGATAAGTATTGTGTCGGGGCTGACAAATGTGGAAGCTATGTCAGCGGCGAGGACTATTTTTCAAATATTATGAGTGGAAATATGGTTCAGCGTGAAGCAGATGAGGACGTAAAGGAGCGGAATGCCCGCATCAGAAAGAATCTTTCTCTGGGGAAGACTAAAAAGCAGTTAAAGTACGAAAGAAAGGAAGAGGAGGCAAAGCTTGGAGATGGTACAGGCTATTCCCTGAAGGACGACCCCAGATTTAAGAACCTGTTCTGAAAATATGAATATGTATAATAAAACGGGTAGGAAGCTCCTACCCGTTTTAATAAATCAGGAATATTGTTTATATATCCGAAATTTGATTTAAGCTGATGGTGAATCAGCTGTATGGATGATTATAAATCAAAGTAGTGTGCAAACTCTGCAGGATGAGGAATTTTCTCGATTTCAGCAGCTTCCTTCTTTTTACGTTCAATCCAGATGTTGATCAGACGCTCGGGGAATACACCGCCTGCAGTAAGGTAATCGTGGTCGTTTTTGAGAGCCTCGAGAGACTGACCGAGAGAGGTGGGAAGTCCGTCGATCTTTGCCTTTTCCTCATCGCTTAATGAGTAAAGGTTGAAATCGTAAGGTCCCCAGCCATTTGCATGAGGATCGATTTTATTCTTTATTCCGTCAAGACCTGCCATGAGGATTGCAGCATATGCGTAGTAGGGGTTGCAGGTTGCATCAGGATTTCTAAGCTCGAAACGCTTTGAATCGGGTGATTTTGCATATGCGGGGATTCTGATGACAGCGCTTCTGTTTGCTGTTGCGTAGCCGATGGTAACGGGAGCCTCAAAACCGGGAACAAGTCTCTTGAAGGAGTTTGTTGAAGGATTTGTAATTGCACAAAGGGAAGCGGCATGCTTTAAAAGACCACCCATGAAATAGTGGGCTGTTTCACTTAAGTTTGCATATCCGTCCTCTGAGTAGAATACAGGCTTGCCGTCCTTCTTGAGAAGCATGTGGACATGCATTCCGTTGCCGGCCTCTGAAGCAATGGGCTTGGGCATAAGTGTTGCTGTCTTGCCCTCACGGATGGCTTCGTTTTTGATGACATATTTTGTAGTCATGGTACGGTCTGCCATTTCGGCAACCTCACCGAGTTCAACCTCGATTTCAAGCTGACCTGAACCGCCAACCTCGTGGTGATGGTATTTTACGGGAACACCCATCTGTTCCATTAACAGACACATTTTGCTTCTTGTGTCCTGTGTGATGTCGTTGGGAGGAGCTATGTGGTAGCCGCGCTTGGGATTTACCTGATAGCCCTTTGAATCACCATTGGAAGAGTTCCATTCAGCCTGCTGTGTATCTACTTCATATGATACGGCATTGCTCTTTACCTCATACCAGACATTGTCGAATACATGGAACTCGAATTCGGGTCCGATTATCATTTCATCTGCAATACCGGTTGATTTCATGTAGTCGGTGGCAGCCTTGATGACGTTTCTGGGATACTGGTCGAAGGGACGGTTGTTCGGCTTGTCGATAATCATAGCATTTCCGGACATTGAAAGTGTAGGAACCTCGCAGAAGGGGTCGATATAGGCTGTTGCAAGGTCAGGAATAAATACCATATCACTGTTTTCCACAGGTGCAAAGCCATAGTTTGAGCCGTCGAAGCCGATACCGTATTTCATGGTATCCTCAGTAAAACGTGCTGTGGGGATGGAGATGTGGCGATAACGTCCATCAATATCGGTCATCTTGAAATCAATCATTTTGATTTCGTTGTCAGCACAGAAGTTCTGTACATCAGCAACTGTTTGAAGCATGGGTGTGTCCTCCTAAGTATACATTTATAGTTGTCTTTTATGTCCTGTGAATATGCAGATGTTTTGCAATTCGCAGGAACCTGTAAACAATTTCAGTTTATCATATTTGTATTCTGATGTGAAGGTTTTTTTGCGGTTAATTTGGTGCGGTAAATATCTTAAATTATATTGAATTCTCGTTTGATTCATTGTAAAATATTAGTTTTAGTGATGGGCAGCCGGCCTGCCCCGGATATTCAGACTACAATTACTTTTTCGGAACGGAGGTTTATTTTGAAAAAGCTTTTAAAATATTTAACCGGATATAAAAAAGAGTGCGTACTGGCACCGCTTTTTAAGCTACTTGAGGCATCCTTTGAGCTTGTAGTACCGCTGGTTGTTGCGGCACTGATTGATTATGGTATTATGCCGCAGGACGAGGAATATGTTGTGAAAATGGCTCTTGTTCTTGTGGGCTTCGGTCTTGTCGGATACGGTTTTTCGGTTACGGCACAGTATTTTGCCGCAAAGGCGGCGGTAGGCTTTGCGACAGGTCTGCGTTCCGGCCTGTTTTCGCACATTATGAGGCTGTCACTTAAAAATATGGATGAGCAGGGAACGTCTACCCTCATTACGAGAATGACCAGTGATATTAATCAGGTCCAGACCGGTGTGAATATGACGCTCCGTCTTTTCCTGAGGTCCCCGTTTATAGTATTTGGTGCAATGATAATGGCCTTTACGGTTGACGTGAAGGCTGCGGTTATCTTCGCGGTTATAATTCCAATCCTGTTTGTGGTGGTTTTTGCCCTTATGAAGCTGACTGTTCCGAAACAGAAAAATGCACAGGCTTCCCTGGACAGGGTTTTGGGACTTACGCGTGAAAATCTGACAGGCGTGCGGGTAATACGTGCGTTTGGACTGGAGGATAAGGAGATTGACAGCTTTGAAGAGGAAACAGGTATTCTGAAAAAGCTGCAGGAGGTTGCAGGTCGGATTTCCTCCATTATGAATCCGCTGACCTATGTCCTGATTAACGGTGCACTGCTTGTGCTTCTTTATTCGGGTGCAATACGGGTTGAGAACGGCTCGATATCAGGCGGTGATGTGGTAGCTCTTGTAAATTATATGTCACAGATTCTGGTGGAGCTGATAAAGCTTGCCAATCTTTGCGTTACGATAACAAAGGCAATCGCCTGTGGAAACCGTATCGAAAGCATTATGGAAATACCTGAGGGTATGGAAAATGCGGATGTAAAGGCCGATGGTGATGATGTGTCAGCAGCTGGCGGCAAAGCAGAGGCTGCGGTTGAATTCAGACATGTTTTCATGAAATACAGCGAGGGCGGTGAGGAAGCTCTTGAGGATATTAATTTTACGGTACGTAAGGGTGAGACAGTCGGGATAATCGGCGGTACAGGCTCCGGTAAAACTTCTGTTATCAATCTGATTCCAAGATTTTACGATGTCTGTGGAAGTGACGGCGGCGTTTTTGTTGACGGAGTGGATGTGCGTGAATACCCCATAGCAGAGCTGCGTAAAAGAGTTGGAACCGTTCTGCAGAAGGCGGTTCTGTTTAAGGGAACAATCCGTGAAAATCTGAAGTGGGGCAACGGAGCGGCCACGGATGAGGAAATACTTGAAGCGGCAAGGGCAGCACAGGCGATTGATGTCATTGATAAGAAGGAGGGTGGCTTGGATGCTTTGGTTGAGCAGGAGGGCAGGAATTTTTCAGGCGGCCAGAAGCAGCGCCTTTCAATTGCCAGGACGCTTGTGAAAAAGCCTGAAATACTTATCCTTGATGACAGCTCTTCAGCTCTTGACTATGCAACGGATGCTTCATTAAGAAAGAATCTGAGAAATCTGTCATGGAAGCCTACAGTCTTTATCGTGTCCCAGAGAACTACTTCGATCATGCATGCAGACAGGATTCTTGTGATGGAGGATGGACGGATTGTCGGAGAGGGAACACATGATGAGCTGCTGAAAAAATGCGATATTTACAGGGAAATACATGAAACCTCGCAAAAATAGAGATAGTCTGAAAAGGAATTGATGAAATGGGTAAAAAAGCGGTTGTTGACAAGAAAATCCAAAGGCAGACACTGAAAAAGGTACTGCCATATATAAAACCATATCGCGGCCTGGTGATACTTACGATTCTTCTGGCTTTATTTTCCGTGATGTTTGCGTTGTATCTGCCTATTCTGACGGGAGATGCAGTGGATATCATCACGGATTATATAGGCGGTGGCGCAGATACTGCTGCGGCCCGTGATGTGACCACGGTCGGTATGCTTGTGCTGTTTGGAGGAAGCACACCATGGGAGAGGCTTACAGGAATTCTTCTGACTATGATACTTATTATTCTTCTGAGTGCAGTTACCCAGTGGATTATGAGCCTGTGTAACAACAGGATTGTATTTTCGGTCACCCAGGACATCAGAAGAAGGGCATTTAAAAATATTCAGCAGCTTCCGTTGTCCTTCCTTGACGGCAATTCTTCAGGTGATATGGTGAGCAGGATGATTGCCGATGTAGACCAGTTCGCGGATGGCCTGCTGATAGGCTTTACGCAGCTTTTTACCGGGGTTATCACCATCCTTGGAACGCTGGTTTTTATGTTCGTTGAAAATTATATAATAGCTCTTGTCGTTGTCCTTGTAACACCGCTTTCACTTTTTGCGGCATCATTCATAGCCAAAAAGACCTATAATATGTTCAGGGAGCAGTCGGCAGTCCGCGGTGAGCAGACCGCACTTGTTAATGAGATGATAACCAATCAGCGGGTGGTTAAATCCTTCTGCAGGGAGGAAAAGGTAACGGAGCAGTTTGATGAAATCAATAAACGGCTTCAGAAGTGTTCTCTTCGTGCAACATTTTTCTCGTCACTCGTCAATCCCTCGACGCGATTTGTAAACAACCTTGTGTATGCGGGTGTTGCTCTTTCTGGTGGTATCTCGGCAATTAACGGCAGTATTACAATAGGACAGCTGACCTGCTTTTTATCCTATGCGAACCAGTATACGAAGCCCTTTAATGAGATTTCAGGTGTTGTTACGGAGCTTCAGAATGCGCTTGCCTGTGCAGACAGGATTTTTATGATAATTGAGGTTGAGCCGCAGGAGCCGGATATGGCAGTGACTGCCTGTGCAGCGGATTCAGTGGATTCAGGGGGGTCAGTGGATTCAGTGGAAAATGGTACGGGGAATAATGCTTCTGGGACGTCAGCCAAAGTTAATTCAGGCAGTGGAGATAGCAGGCTTCGCGGTGAGGTAGAGCTTGACAATGTGGCATTTTCCTATGTACCTGACAGGCCTTTGATTGAAGACCTGAATTTAAGGGTTGAACCGGGGCAGAAGATTGCCATTGTCGGTCCTACAGGCTGCGGTAAGACTACCCTCATCAATCTTCTGATGAGATTTTACGAGGTTGACAGGGGTGAAATCCGTGTGGATGGTACGCCCGTTAGAAGCATGACAAGGAAAAAGCTGAGGACCTCCTATGGTATGGTCCTTCAGGATACATGGCTTAAAAATGGTACTATCCGTGATAATATTATAATTGGAAAGCCGGATGCATCGGAGGAGGAGATTATCGCTGCAGCGAAGGCTTCCCATGCCCACGGCTTCATAAGGCGTCTGCCGAAGGGATATGATACCGTTATTTCGGAAGACGGCGGTTCGCTTTCAGGCGGCCAGAAGCAGCTATTATGTATCACGAGGGTAATGCTGTCAGTACCTGAAATGCTGATTTTGGACGAGGCTACCTCCTCAATCGATATCCGTACGGAGCTGAAAATCAGGCAGGCATTTGATACGCTTATGCAGGGAAGAACAAGCTTTGTAGTTGCGCACAGGCTTTCTACAATCAGAAATGCGGATGTGATCCTGGTAATGAAGGACGGACATGTGGTTGAACAGGGAAATCATGAGACGCTTCTTCAGAAAAACGGGTTTTATGCCGATTTATATAATAGTCAGTATTGCTGAAAACACCACGACGTATAAGACGGGTTACTGCGGTGGTCCGGGATGCGCCGGGATCCTGTAATTTGCGGATTCGGAAAGGTAGGGCATTATGGGTTATTATATGGATGAAGCATTAAAGGAAGCATATGAGGGAATCAATAAGGGACATGGCGGTCCCTTTGGTTCAGTTGTCGTAAAGGACGGCGTTATAGTGGGAAGAGGGCATAACCGTGTCCTTTTAAAAAAGGATCCGACCTGTCACGGCGAGATGGAGGCCATCCGTGATGCCTGTAAAAACCTGGGTACGCATGACCTGTCAGGCTGTGTATTGTATACTACGGCTGCACCATGCCCGATGTGCCTTGGCGGCATATTATGGTCGAATATCGGTGAGGCCTATTATGGCTGTACCGTGAATGATACGGATAAAATCGGCTTTAGGGATGATGTGTTTTACCGTTATCTGAACGGTGATACGGGCATCTTAAAGCTTGAGGAGGAAAACCGGGATGTCTGCCTTAAATTGTTTAAGGATTATGAGGCAAATAAGGAAAATAAAAGATATTAACAATTTCCTTCTTTACAATCGGTTTTTAATGTGCTATAGTTTCAAATGTTGAACGGAATCAAAGAGGTGTTGGTATCTCCGGTACCTCAATCATGATACTAAAGAGGTCGGTTATGAATAGCAGTTATTTATTCACAACTTCATATGGCTGGCGTTGGCAGACACTGTGTGAGAATTGGCAGGGTCTTTGGCGTACGCGTGCCCATATGGAATAGGTGAAAAAGTAGAATACTGCGAACCCCGGACAAATAGGGACAGAAGTTACAGATCAGTATATACACCACTTATTCTGCAAGGAATCGGTGGTTTTTTTCTTCCTAAAGCTTCTGTCTGATGTCTGACCTGAATCTGAATTCCAGTTTTATGCATCTGGTCTGGATTATGGTTACGGTCGGGTACTAAGGATTTTAGGATTGATGGTGAATCACTGTTCCGGCATAATATAGTGAAATTACGTGTATCTGATATAGATTAAAAATTGAATATGGGATTGGGTCGTAAGACCCGGAAAGGAAAAAGTTATGGTATATAACGGTGTGGACTTTGATACCTACTTTAAGAACTATCCGGATAAAGACGGATATTTCGGAAAGTATGGCGGCTGCTATATTTCAGACGAGCTGAAGGCAGCAATGGCAGAGATTACGGATGCATATTTTACGATATGTAAATCCAGAAAGTTTATTGATGAGCTGAGACGTATCAGAAGGGAGTTCCAGGGAAGACCTACTCCGATTTCTCATCTTGAAAGGCTTTCAAATAAGCTTGGCAGATGTCAGCTTTATGTAAAGCGTGAGGACCTGAACCATTCGGGAGCACATAAGCTGAACCATTGCATGGGTGAAGCTCTTCTGGCCAAGTATATGGGAAAGAAAAAGGTCATCGCCGAAACCGGTGCAGGACAGCACGGTGTGGCACTTGCAACAGCAGCTGCTTACTTCGGACTTGAGTGTGATATTTACATGGGCAGTGTTGATATCAAGAAGCAGGCACCCAATGTTGCAAGAATGAAGATTCTCGGTGCTAATGTCGTTGAAGTCAAGGAAGGCCTTCAGACGCTGAAGGAAGCAGTTGATGCAGCATTTAAGGCATACAGTGAGGAGTATAAGGATTGTATTTACTGTATAGGTTCTGTTTTAGGACCTCATCCCTTCCCTATGATGGTTCGTGATTTCCAGCATGTTGTCGGCGAGGAAGCAAGAGAGCAGTTCGTGAGTATGACGGGCGAGCTTCCGGATGTTATTACGGCATGTGTAGGCGGCGGTTCAAATGCTGCAGGATTTTTCTCAGGCTTCTTAAACGATCCTGTTGAAATTTACGGTGTTGAGCCCTTAGGACGCGGCACAAAGCTTGGTGACCACGCAGCAAGCCTTGCATATGGTACAGAGGGTATCATGCATGGCTTCAACAGTATCATGCTGAAGGATGCAAATGGTGAGCCTGCTCCCGTATATTCGGTAGCAAGTGGTCTTGATTATCCTTCATCAGGTCCTGAGCATGCATTCTGGCATGATCTTGGCCGTGTTAAATATGCTACTGTTGATGATGAAGAGGCTATTGATGCATTCTTCGAGCTTTCACGTATGGAGGGTATCATTCCTGCCATCGAGTCAAGCCATGCTGTAGCACACGCTATCCGTCTTGCAAAGGAAATGAGAACAGGTTCTATTCTTATTAATCTTTCAGGTCGCGGTGACAAGGATATGGACTATGTAATTGAACATTATGGTTATAAATTATAACGTTTTAGGACGAGGCTGTTTATTCAGCCCCGTCCTTTGTTGTCTGGATTTTGACCCAGGGGGGACGGGGTTATAGGGTCAAAATTTTTAATTTTGACCCTACAACCCCGTCCCCCCTGGGTCAAAACCATGAAAGCGAGGTATTCTTAATGAATCAGACAATCAGAACCGACCTGCAATTTGAACAGCAGTATTTTGAAAAGGTCACCGGTGTGGTGGCAGATACCAGCAACAAACTGAAGGCTGATATTGAGAAGGCTGAGGCCGATATCAAGGCTATGACTGTTCAGTATGACGAGGGTGAGTATGACGTTGCTTCAATCATTATCAATACGATTAATATGAAGCAGGTGACAGAGGCTGCCCTGAAAAGGTCACTGAAAATCGGAAACAAGCCTTATTTTGGCAGAATTCTGTTCGATGATGAGTCCATGTACATCGGGCGTAACGGCATTCATGGCGAGAAGATAACCGACCAGCTTGTTGTTGACTGGCGTGCCCCGATTGCGAATGCATACTATGAGAATGGTCTGGGGGAAATGAAGTTTCGGACCCCTCTTGGAGAGGATATCAAAATCAATCTGAAGCTGAAGAGAACCTTTGATATTGAAGAGGGTAAGATAAATGGCTTCTTTGACTCGGAAAATACGGCAAATGATGAACTCTTAAACAAATATCTCGCAAAAAACAAACAGGCTGTGCTGGGTGAAATCATTGCAACCATCCAGAAGGAGCAGAACGACATCATACGTCTTTCACCGAGACATAATGTATTGGTTCAGGGCGCGGCCGGTTCAGGAAAGACAACCGTGGCAATGCACAGGATTTCGTACATATTATACAACTACGGGGATATTGTAAAGCCTCAGGATTTTTATATAATAGGCAGTAATAAAATGCTGCTCAATTACATAACAGGAGTCCTGCCGGACCTGGATGTCACAGGCTTCAGGCAGATGACTATGGAGGAAATGTTCACCAGGCTGATGTATGAGGAGTGGAATCCCTTCCTTTATAAAATAAAGGATGTGAACCGTGATGGAGTGAACGCCGGCATAAAGGGAACACAGCTCTTTTTTGACAGATTGGACGATTTCCTGAAGCAATATGAACGTAAGCTCATAAAATGCGAGGATGTAATACTTGACCCGAACATGTTTGTTGAGGGCTTTGAAAATGGTAAAATCGGTGTATATGACAGACGGAATAATCATTCGGAGAGAAAAAGACTGCCCGTATGTCTGCTCAGGGGAAGTGCTGTTAATAAGTATCTTGAAGAAAATCCGGGTATTTCGGCACAGCAGAAGATAATTGCCCTGAATACTGAAATCAATGAAAATCTGGAGAGTGAATTTGCCGGTAAAATGTCCTATACGGGAAAGGAAAAGAAGGCAATCAGAAGCTATTTTAACCAGTATCTCGGAAAAAATGAATTCAAGGGTTCGATATTTGATATATATGATGAATTTGTTTCTTCGGCTGCCGACCTTTCCGTTCCTGCACCGGGGAAAAGACTTGTGGAAATGCTGGTGACGGGTGAAGGCTCGAAATACAATATGAAGCGCGGTGAACGCAGATTTATGGAGGAAACCGACTACGATGAGCCGGAGGCAGGGCTGTAT
>JAZQNG010000086.1:0-10196 GCA_045627205.1 Lachnospiraceae bacterium | reverse complement strand
GTTGTCTTACCAAAGGCACGGCCGAGTAGCCATGTTCGGACGGGATAAACGCTGAAGGCATCTAAGCGTGAAGCCCCCCTCAAGATGAGATATCCCATAACACAAGTTAGTAAGGCCCCTTGAAGACGACAAGGTAGATAGGGCAGGAGTGGAAGTGCAGCAATGCATGCAGCTGACTGCTACTAATAGGCCGAGGGCTTGACCTGAAGGTTCAGGCTGATGTCAGTCTTGTTCTTTTATGTTTGTTTTGGCCTAGTGGCTCAGTTGGTTAGAGCGCCGCCCTGTCACGGCGGAGGTCACGAGTTCGAGTCTCGTCTGGGTCGTCTTTTCTTAATTTATTTTAAGAAAACGATTTAATTTTGGATGCTAATGAAATTTTATTTCGTTAGTTCCCAGGTTTGGGATCTTAGCTCAGCTGGGAGAGCATCTGCCTTACAAGCAGAGGGTCACAGGTTCGAGCCCTGTAGGTCCCATCAGGTGTTGTTTACCTGTTTTTATAGATAGATTCGAAAGAATCTATTCAATTTAATATGTCGATGTGGCTCAACGGCAGAGCAGCTGATTTGTAATCAGCAGGTTATCAGTTCGAATCTGATCATCGGCTTTATGGGTGGATTCCCGAGCGGCCAAAGGGGGCAGACTGTAAATCTGTTAGCGATGCTTTCGAAGGTTCGAATCCTTCTCCGCCCATTTGTTCTCAGAAATGAGACTATTTTTTTTAAGACATATCGCGGGATAGAGCAGTCTGGAAGCTCGTCGGGCTCATAACCCGGAGGTCGTAGGTTCAAATCCTTCTCCCGCAATTCAGGAGACGGATAACTCCTTAAAATTAAATATCCATTTGCCCAGATAGCTCAGTTGGTAGAGCAAGGGACTGAAAATCCCTGTGTCACTGGTTCGATTCCGGTTCTGGGCATTAAAAAAGATCATCGTAAGATGGTCTTTTTTAATGCCTGGAAACAATAGGAGAGAACCCAAGAATTACGAAGTAATTCTTAGTTGCCAATTCGCCAGAATTGGCAATACGATTACCGGTTCTGGGCATTAAAAAAGACCATCGTAAGATGGTCTTTTTTAATGCCTGGAAACAATAGGAGAGAACAATGGACCGAACAATGGACCGGCTAAATTTTTACACATATTTTTTTCATAATGTGCTATAATGATTATAGTGTCATAAAACGCATTCTTTTCCTTGGAGGACGTATGGTTAAACCAAAATTTAATGAGGACTGTATTGATACACTTTACGATGCAAAATTTTTAAAACTTTATGATATGCGATATGCCGAGGGTAAACATTATTTTAATGTTTCCAGACGTTCTAAATCCGAACTTGTCGGAATAAAGGAGGATCAGGATTTTCGTAATATGCTTCCTGATGCTGTTACAATTGCTGTTATTCTTCATTTACCGAATGACGGGACAAGGCTTCTGATGTCCTATGAATACAGGTATCCTGTCGGACAGTTTCAGCTTAGTCCTGTAGCAGGACTGATTGATTTGGAGGACAAGCAGGAGTATTATAAATTATTATCATCAGGTGCGGATGAAGAGTGTTTAAAAAAGGCTTATGAGAAAGTGCTTTTCCGTGCAGCAGTACGTGAAATCAAGGAGGAAGCAGGGATAACATTTGGAGAGGGAGATTCATTTACTGTTCTTAATCCGTGTGCATTTTCATCACCTGGCATGACCGATGAAAGCAATGCCTTTTTATGTGCTGATATTCATCTTGAGGACACCACATGTCTGTCACAGGCCGGAGCGGTCGGAGGAGAACTCTTTGACGGCTTTGAGCTGCTTGATAAGGAACAGGCCGCTGTGATATATCGTAATGGAAGAGATTCAAAAGGAAACTTTTTTTCACTGGCTGCATGGGCGGTATTAGGCTATTTTCTTCTTGGGTCGTGATTGTAATCAGGCGACAATGTTAATGCCGGGCTTCGCTCTTAGCATGGAGGATATATGAAAAGAGAACTTGATATGTCGGAGATTTCTGACGGACGTTTATATCATATAAATGACATGGTCCGTGTTGGCTGCGATGACTGCGCTGACTGTTCTGAATGCTGTAGAAGGGTAGGAAATTCCATTATACTGGATCCATATGATATTATTCAACTCGAGAAGGTGCTGGATTGCAGCTTTGAAGAGCTGCTTAGCTCGGGTAAGCTTGAGCTGCGGGTAGTTGACGGTGTGATTCAGCCCAACCTTAAGCTACGCGAGGGTGGACAGGGCTGCAGCTTTTTAAATACTGAGGGCAGGTGCTCGATTCATAATTTCAGGCCGGGCTTCTGCAGACTTTTTCCTCTTGGCAGGCTTTATGATGAGGACGGAAGCTTTGCATATTTCATACAGGTGAAGGAATGTCCCTATGCGAATAAAACTAAGGTCAAGGTTAAGCAATGGCTTGGAATTCCGGACATAGACAGCTACGAGGAGTTTATAGTCAGTTTTCACAGGGTTTTAAAGAACCTGCAGGCACAGCTTGCGGCGCATCCGGATAGGGAAAAGGATCTGAATATGTTGTTTTTACAGCATTTTTATCTGAAGCCCTATGATTTGGAAGAAAATATATATGAAGCTTTAAAAAACAGGATTAGACAGTATTCAGAATTGGTAAACAGTGATGAGAAAATTGGAATTTGAATATAATGGAAAAAGGCTGCAGTTTGAGACTGAGGACACACTTTTTTCACCGGGGCAGATTGATAAAGGAACTCAGGCTATGCTTTTGGAAACGAAGCTTGAGCCCGGAATGAAGGTGCTTGACATAGGCTGTGGCTATGGAGTTGTAGGCATTTGTGCAGCATCTGTTGTTGGGGTGCAGAATGTAATAATGACGGATGTAAATGAAAAGGCAGTAGAGCTTTCGAGAAAAAATATGTCTCTTAATTATTTACAGGCTGAGGCTACTATTGAACAGTCATTACCTGAGGCAGATATGTCGAATAAGGCTCTTGAAGCGGATACAGTACAGACAGTGCCTGAGGCATACATGGAAAAGGAAGTATGCGGAGACAATTCAAAGCCAGATGCTATTCTTAACAGTCATATTTTTATAAGTAACGGTTTAAACAGCATAGATGAGAGGGATTTTGATATTATTTTATCAAATCCGCCTTATCATACGGATTTCAGTGTGGCAAAGGAGTTTATTGAGGACGGTTATAAGGCCCTGAAGCCCGGTGGCAGAATGGTGATGGTTACAAAACGCCGTACCTGGTATGAAAACAAGCTAAAAAGTGTGTTTGGCGGTGTAAAGGTAATCGAAAAGGATGATTATTTTGTTTTCGTTTCTGAAAAACGCTTAAGGAAGCCGGTTTCGCCACAAAAAGAAAAGGGCGGGATGTCGAAAAAGCTTCAGAAAAAAATGATGAATAGAAAGAAAAAGTAAAACTCGCGGCATAAGGAGTAAAATGAAGGAATTTTCGGATAAAAAAATTAAAGTTACGGAAAAAAAGCAGAAAAAAATAATAAGAATCATTGCGGAGATACTGTTTTATCTTGCAGGTATAAAATGCGGATGGTACAGTACCGTTATTTACCGTGTTCATTCAGGGTCTGCTTTTTTCCTCGTGTGGGATGCGCTTGGTCTTTTTTTCATAATCATGGGACTTGCATTACGGTTTAAGCTGGCTAAAAAGCTTCCTAAATGGTTTAAGGTTGCTTTTGGCGGAATTGTATCAGTTGTTCTGATACTTATTTTGATAATCTACTGTTTTGTCCGTACCGGCTATAGGGAAGAAAGCACAGATAATATGAATGTGGATTATCTTATTGTACTTGGTGCCCAGGTACGCGCTGATGGTCCGAGTATAGTGCTTCGTTACCGTCTTGACAGGGCGGCAGAGTACCTTGAAACGAATCCTCAGACAATATGTGTGGTTTCAGGCGGCAAGGGCTCAAATGAAATAGTTTCCGAGGCGGAGGCCATGAAGACCTATCTTGTTGAAAAGGGAATATCCGCGGATAGGATTATAATGGAGGATAAATCCACATCAACAAAGGAAAATATGCGATTTAGCCGTGTCCTGATACCTGATGGGAGCACGGTAGGAGTTGTAACTAATAATTTTCATATGTATCGCAGCCTGCTCATTGCAGAAAAAAACGGCATAGAAAATCCCAAGGGAATAGCGGCCGGTTCTGTAAAGAGATACGAGGCAAACAATATATTAAGGGAAATTTGTGCAGTTGCCAGGGAATGGGTGACTAAATAAAGCGGTAAGAGGTTTATATGAAGGCTGGAAAAACTAAAAAAATGGCATATATTGCCCTAATGACGGTTGTTATGGTAATTTCTGCCTGGATAAGCTTCCCGATTGTTGGGATTCCGATAACACTCCAGACCTACGGGGTTTTTTGTGCCCTTCTTATTCTTGGAGGTAAAAACGGAACGATAGCCATTTCACTTTATATTCTGATAGGGGCTATCGGAGTTCCGGTGTTCTCCGGCTTTGGCGGAGGGGCAGGTGTTATAATGGGTCCTACGGGCGGCTATATAATCGGTTTTGCTCTAATGGGTATAGTGTATTGGCTCATGACACTGCCTGTTGAAATCGCGGAGAAAAAATTAGCTGAGGATTTAAAAAAGCGTGATAAGAATAGTACCGTAGAAGAAAACTGGCAGGAAAGGGTATTTTCTGAAATAAAAAAGGTTGGAAGAGGTAAAATTGTACGTTTTTTGGCATTGCTTGCAGGTCTTCCTGTCTGCTATGCATTTGGAACCTTCTGGTTTATGTGTGTTTACGGGTCGGATAAAGCCCTCACCCTTAAAACGGCGCTTGCAACCTGTGTGCTTCCCTATATACTGCCGGATATGATTAAGCTGGTGCTTGCGTATGTATTATGTGACCGGTTCTTAAGAATAATGAAGAAGGCCGGAGCTATAGCGGCCGAATAAAAGGTAAGGAGACGAATTGATATGGAATCAACATTAAAAAGAACATGGTCGGAGATAGACCTTGATGCATTGCTTCACAATTATCACACATTGCGTAAGCATGTTGGGGAAAACGTGAAGTTTTTGGGTGTTGTAAAGGCAGATGCCTACGGACATGGCGCAATTATGGTGTCCAAGGTACTTGAAGAGGCAGGCGCGGATTATCTTGCCGTAAGCAGTATTGATGAGGCTATGGAGCTTCGTCTGAACGGAATAAAAATGCCTGTCCTCATTCTGGGGCATACGCCTATGGAGCAGGTTGAGAGGCTGATTGAGTATGATATCACGCAGGCGGTTTCCTGCAAGGCTAAGGCTGTTGAATACTCCGCAGAGGCAGTGCGACTCGGAAAAACACTGCGGATACATATAAAGGTGGACACAGGAATGTCACGTCTCGGCTATCTGTGTGAGGGTGAGTATTTTGAGAATGGGGTAAAGGGTATTGTCGAAGCAATAAACATGCCCGGACTCGATGCAGAAGGAATCTTTACCCATTTTGCGGTTTCTGATGAGCCGGGGGAGAAATGCAGGGAGTATACAGAGCATCAGTTTAAGCTTTTCTGTGATGTAATAAATGAATGTGAGGCAATGTCGGGGAAGAGGTTTAGAATCAGGCACTGTGCCAATACCGGTGCCGTAGCCCGTTATCCTGAAACAAGTCTTGATATGGTGCGCCCCGGCCTGCTTTTATACGGCTATGGTGAATTTGCTTCGGAATTAGGATTAAAACCGGTAATGACACTAAAAACCAATATCAGTACCATTAAAACCTATCCTTCAGGCACGGCAATCAGCTATGGCGGGATTTTTGTCACGGACCGTACAACGCGGGTGGGCGTACTTCCAATCGGCTATGCGGACGGATTTTTCAGGGCATTATCAAATAAATACAGTGTTATGACCAGCGCCGGCCCTGCGAGACAGCTTGGGAAAATATGCATGGATATGTGTATGATTGATATTACGGAGATGAAGGGAGTTGGCGTAGGCTCCGAAATAGAGATATTTGGGCCACACAATCCTATAGAAGCCATGGCTGAAATGGCAGGTACGATTCCCTATGAACTGACCTGCGCAGTAAGCAAGCGGGTTCCGAGGGACTATATCAGAAATGGCGCCTCGATAGAGAAGGAGCTTCTTCTCAGGATGTAACAGTTTTATTATCATAAATCGGTTAAAGGAATAAAAAATGTCAGCAAGGATATTAATAGTTGAGGATAATCAGGATATAAATGATATGATCAAGGCAGCACTGACTAAGGAAGGCTATTCCTGTGTTCAGGCTTTTTCGGGAACCGAGGGAAGGCTTTTGGCAGAGCAGGACAGTTTTAGTCTGGTAATACTTGACCTTATGCTTCCGGGGATGAAGGGCGAGGAGCTTTTGGGCGAGCTGAAGAAGCAGCGGAATATACCGGTCATTATATTAAGCGCCAGAGATTCGCTTGATTCAAAGGTGGGGCTTTTAAGTGCCGGAGCGGATGATTATATGACAAAGCCCTTTGAACTGGAGGAGCTTCTTGCGCGCGTTCGGGTGCAGCTTCGGAGGGTCGGAGCAGTGCAGGAAGCGGATATAATTGCCTATAAGGATATGAAGCTTATCCGTTCGGAATTAAAAATAACGGTTAAGGATAATGAACTTACACTTACAAGACAGGAGTATAAAATACTTGAGCTTTTTCTTATGAATCAGAAGCGGGTATTTTCAAAGCAGGATATATATGATTATGCCTGGGAGGAATATTACATCGGTGAGGATAAAACAATTAATGTACATATCAGCAATATCCGAAGGAAAATAAAAGCCTATTCCGATGAGGAATATATAGAAACCGTTTGGGGTGTGGGTTTCAAATTATATTAAGATAGTTTCATCTTTATGATTTCTTAAACTTTTCTTTACGATGTGTTTAATAATGAGAGCTATAATACAGACATACCGGACGGGAAAATGGAATACAACAGCTGTTTTGGCCGCTTTAGCGGCACATATAAAGGAAAGGAAAAAGAAATGGGAGAATTGATTGTAGAAACGAACCGGCTGACTAAATGCTTTAATACCCAGACGGCCGTTAACAAGGTTGATTTAAAGATTGAACGCGGTGCGATTTACGGACTGATAGGCCGTAACGGAGCCGGAAAGACAACCATCATGAAGATGATATGCGGTCTTTCAACACCTACATCGGGTGAAATTTCCCTTTTTGGCAAGAATGTTGAAGAGAGCAGAAAATGTCTGGGGAGGATAGGTACACTTATCGAGAGTCCGGGTATATATCCGAGACTGAGTGCATATGATAACCTGAAGCTTAAATGTATTGCAAACGGTATAGTAAATCAGGATAAATATATTAAGGATATCCTTGAGCTTGTCGGGCTGAAGGACGCCGCAGAAAAGAAGGTCGGGCATTTTTCCCTTGGAATGAAGCAGCGTCTCGGTATCGGTATGGCCCTGATCGTTGAGCCGGATATATGTGTTCTGGATGAGCCTATAAACGGCCTGGACCCCCAGGGAATTGTTGAGGTTCGGGAATTAATCTTTAAACTGAATAGAGAGCGTCACATTACCTTTATGATTTCAAGCCATATTCTTGGCGAGCTTGACAGGATAGCATCACACATCGGAATCATTAATAAGGGTGTTCTTCTTGAGCAGCTGACAAATGAGGAGCTTCATGCGAAATGTATGAACCGCATTGAAATCCAGACGTCAGAACCGGAGAGGACAGCGGCATTGATTGAGGAGATGGGTTATACCGATTATAAGGTCGTTAACGTCAATACCATATATCTTTTTGACGGAGTTGACAACCTGAAGGGTATAACCGGCAATATTCTGAAGGCGGATATCCCCTTTATGAATATTGGGATCTGTACCGGCAATCTTGAGGAGTATTTTCTTGAAAGATGCGGAGGTGAGGATAATGCTTAATTTTTTTAAAATGGATTTTTACAGACTGCTTAGGCAGAAGAGCACATGGATTCTTTTGCTTATCGTGGCGGCTGTGATATTTATAACGATTGGTACCACGAGGCTTGAACAGTCACTTATTGAAAACGGATCAATGCCCGAGGAAGTGGTGTCCCTATTAGCTTCCACACAGGAAGGGGAAGAAAACGATGTTAATTTATCGAATATTTCAGTGGGAATGAATGTAAATCCTTCTGTTGAATGGATGAATCCCGATAAGGAAATTTCGTTCTTTGAACTGGCAGAGTTAACGACATCCTCCGGAATGCTTACGATTATAGTTGTGATTTTTGCCGTAATTTTCGGGTTCGCCGAGCGCAAAAACGGTTATATTAAAAATCTGGTAGGCAGAAAACATTTTAAAGCAAAATTGTATTTTTCAAAAATAGCGGTTGTGGCCGTGTATACGGTTGTAATTTTTGCCATAGCTTATTTAATGACAGCGCTGCTGGGATTATTGTTAATGAAGAACCCGATTGATTTCGGTATCTCGGGTTCCATAATATCGGCAATGTTAGGACAGCTTTTGACAAATATAGTAATCGGGATATTTACAATCCTTCTGGTTACGGTTTTTGAGGGTACCACAGTGCCTATTGTGGTTGGTTCGCTTATCAGTATGGGTGTGTTAACACTGATATATTCATTGGTTGATAAGCTGGTTTATAAGCTTTTTGATGTGCAGAATTTTGTTATGGCAGGCTATTTCCCAAGCGGACAGATTAAAAGGATGGTCAGCTCCTCGGATGGCAGCACAATAGCAAATGGTTTCATAGTTTTGCTGATTTTTATGGTGATATATCTGGCAGGTGTTTTTATCGTATCGGAGAAGAAGGATATTAATTAAATGTTATACGCAATCATAGCGGTGCTTACGGTGGCACTGACGGTAAGCTTAATACTTTTGTTTGACCAAAGGCGACAGGTGCGGGACATCTGTCGCCAGCTGGCGTTTTTGAAGGAGCAGAATTCAAACCTTCTGATAACCACCGGGATTGGATCGAAGCAGGTACAGGAGCTTGCAGAGGCTATCAACGGTATGATTGTGGTATGGCGGAATAATAGTGACGAACTGATGAAAAACAGGGAGGTTCTCCGGAATACCATTATGAGCCTCTCTCATGATATAAGAACTCCGCTGACGTCATTAACAGGATATTTTCAGCTAATGAACGAAAGTACCGATGAGGCGGAAAAGGAACGGTTCAGAATCATTATCGAGAACAGGATAACAAGCCTTAAAATGATTCTTGAGGAGCTCTTTACCTATGCCCGGCTTCAGGATGAAAACTATATACTTGAAATGACACGCCAGAATCTGTCGAAGCTGACATATGACGCACTCTTCGGATATTATGAAGATTTTAAGGAAATAAAAATAGAACCGGTTGTTGATATTGAGGATGGTATTTTTATTAATTCCAACGAAGAGGCGATAGTGCGGATTTTGCAGAACCTGATAAGGAATGTGCTTTTACACAGCCTTTCAAGGGTACGGTTTGAGTTAAAACGCCTTAAAGCGGCAGAAGGAACCGACAGTGGGAAATATGTTGAACTGATTGTTTCAAACGATGTTGCAAAGCCGGAGGATATAGTAATCGAAAGGGTATTTGAACGTTTCTACAAGGCGGAATCCGAAAGGGGCAAGGGCTCAACAGGTTTAGGGCTGAGCATAGTAAAGGGGCTGACGGAAAAACTTGGAGGCAGTGTGAAGGCTGAAAGGAATGGCGACATCTTCCTGATTAGGGTCAGCCTGCCGATGGTTACATCTGAACAATAATGCAAGAGTGTATCAATAAGTACTTTGAGGAGGCAGCTTTGAAATGGATAAGAGGATTATACTGATTGTTGTTCTGGCCTATTATTTGGTAATGACATTCGTTGGCCTTATTGTGATGCACCTTGATAAGAGCAGGGCTCAGAAAAAGCAGTGGCGAATTAAGGAGGCTACGCTTTTCCTGGTCAGCGCTGTTGGCGGAAGTCTGGGCACCTGGCTCGGTATGTATCTTTTCAGGCATAAAACCAGGCACTGGTATTTTGTTGTTGGCATGCCGGCTATATTTATAGTGCATGTGGGGCTTATTGTCCGGCTTGTGATGATGCTGTAATTGTTTCCCGGGTGCCTATTGGGGACTGCTTGCTTTCTACATTGGGGACGGACCTTTTTTAACAAAATTCTACATTGGGGACGGACCTTTTTTAATAAAATTCCACATCGGGGACGGACCTTTTTTAATAAAATTCGGCATCGGGGACAGACCTTGAAAAGCTTTTTAAGGTCTG
>JAZQNG010000085.1:0-10726 GCA_045627205.1 Lachnospiraceae bacterium | reverse complement strand
AAAAAGCCTCTTGTAATCGGCATTAAGGACGATGAGATGGAGGTAAAAATGAATACCCAGATGGGTAGATTTAATGAAAAGCTGAACATTGAAAGAAACGGCGATGATATTCTTATTGCCTTTAATCCTAAGTTTATGCTTGATGCAATGAGAGCCATTGATGATGAAGAAATCGACATTTATATGATGAATGTAAAATCACCCTGCATCATAAAGGATAAGGAGGATACATATATGTATCTGATTCTTCCTGTTAATTTCAATGCGGATTAAGAGCTACGGAGGCTTATTTTGAAAATTTTTATAAGAGATGAATTCATAAAACTCGGACAGGCTTTAAAGCTTGCGGGAATGGTAGACCTCGGTTCCGATGCAAAAATGGTAATTGAGGAGGGAAAAGTTAAGGTAAATGGAGAGACAGAAACAAGAAGAGGCAGGAAGCTCTACGTAAATGATACCTTTTCATATAACGGACAGGAAATAACAGTATCAGCTAAATCATGATTATCAGAACCCTTGAATTAAGTAATTTCAGAAATTATGAAAAACTGAATATAGAGTTTGCTCCTGAAATCAGCATTTTATATGGTGAAAATGCCCAGGGAAAAACAAATGTGCTTGAGGCAGTTTATCTTGCAAGTACAACGAAATCCCAAAAGGGCAGCAGAGATAAGGAAATGATAAGGCATGGCGAATCGGAGGCACATATCAGAATTATCATTGATGATAAGGGTATGGAAAGAAAGGTCGATATGCATCTGAAGGGTAATAAGCCAAAGGGAGTTGCAATTGACGGGATTCCGATAAAAAAGGCCTCAGAGCTTTACGGACTTACAAATATCATATCTTTTTCACCCGATGATTTATGTATTGTAAAAAACGGACCTGCCGAAAGAAGACATTTCTGCGACATGGAGCTTTGCCAGCTCGATAAGCTTTATATGCACAATCTGTCCGGGTATCTGCGTTCGCTTGACCAGAGAAATAATCTTTTAAAGCAGATAGGATTAAATTCGGAGCTGAAGGCAACCCTTGGAATATGGGACGAGCAGCTTGTAAATTTCGGAAGCTATATTATAGAGCGAAGAAAAGAATATGTTAGGGAAATAGGAAAAATAGCCTCCGATATCCATAAAAAACTGACGGACGGCAGGGAATCCCTTGAAATAAGATATATTCCGAGTGTACAGTCTGAAAATTACAGAACGGCACTGGCAAATGAAAGGGAAAGGGATATTTTTCTGAAAATGACAAATTTAGGACCTCATCGTGACGACCTCGAATTTTTAATAAACGGTGAGGATGCAAAAAGGTTTGGCTCGCAGGGACAGCAGAGAACGATATGTCTTACCCTGAAGCTTTCTGAAATCGAGCTTGTAAAGAAAAAAACCGGGGAAAATCCGGTGCTTCTGCTGGACGATGTTCTTTCAGAGCTTGATGAGGGAAGGCAGACCAGGCTTTTGGACAGTATTGACGGTATTCAGACGATTGTTACCTGTACGGGACTGGACGGATTTGTAAAAAACAGAATTAAATGTGACAGGGTATATTTTGTAAATAACGGAAAAATAGAATTAAGGCAGTAATTAAATGTTTAAATCTTTTTGGAGGAATGATTAATGGGCGAAAATAATCAGAATGAACAGGTTCAGAACTACGGAGCCGATCAGATTCAGATTCTGGAAGGTCTTGAAGCAGTAAGAAAGAGACCCGGTATGTATATTGGCAGCACCTCTTCCCGCGGACTACATCATCTTGTATACGAGATAGTTGACAATGCGGTTGATGAGGCTCTGGCAGGAGTCTGCAAGGTTATAGATGTTTCGATTAATGAAGACAATTCCATCACCGTAATAGATGACGGTCGTGGCATTCCCGTTGAAATAAATAAAAAGAAGGGTATTTCTTCTGTAGAGGTTGTATTTACAATTCTTCATGCCGGCGGAAAATTCGGCGGTGGAGGATATAAGGTATCAGGCGGTCTCCACGGTGTAGGTGCGTCGGTTGTAAATGCGCTTTCCGAAAGGCTTGAGGTAGTCGTTGAAAAAGACGGAAAAATGTACAGGCAGAGATATGAAAGAGGAAAGCCCCTTGACAGACTGCAGGAAATAGGCACAAGTGACAGACACGGTTCAACAGTTACCTTCCTGCCTGATAAAGAAATATTTGAGGAAACGGTATTTGATTTTGATACCTTAAAGCAGAGGCTTCGTGAAATGGCCTTTCTTACAAAGGGTTTGAAAATAGTACTCCGTGATAAGCGTGAGGGAATGCAGAAGGAGAAGACCTTCCATTATGAGGGAGGTATATGTGAATATGTTGAATATCTGAATAAGGGATATTCAACCCTTTACCCTGAAATCATTTATTGTGAAGGACAGAAGGGCGATGTTTATGTTGAAGTAGCAATGCAGCATAATGACGGCTACAATGAAAACTGCAACAGCTTCGTAAACAATATCACGACTCCTGAGGGCGGAACACATTATACAGGCTTTAAAAATGCACTTACAAAGACCTTTAATGATTACGCGAGAAATATGAAATACCTGAAGGAAAATGAAGAAAATCTTTCGGGTGAGGATTTAAGGGAAGGTCTTTCGGCAATTATCAGTATCAAGCTTCCCGAACCGCAGTTTGAGGGACAGACTAAGCAGAAGCTTGGTAATTCCGAGGCCAGAGGAGCGGTGGATGCGATAGTAAGCGAAAAGCTGACATATTTCCTTGAGCAGAATCCGACGGTTGCAAAAACAATAGTTGAAAAAGCTGTTCTTGCACAGCGTGCAAGGGACGCGGCAAGAAAAGCAAGGGAGCTCACGAGGAGAAAATCTGCCCTTGAGGGCATGAGTCTTCCCGGAAAGCTTGCGGACTGTTCCGACAAGAATCCCGCAAACTGCGAGATTTTCATAGTCGAGGGAGATTCCGCCGGCGGCTCGGCAAAAACAGCGCGTGACAGGGCTACACAGGCCATCCTTCCTCTCCGCGGAAAAATACTGAATGTTGAAAAGGCAAGGCTTGAAAGAATTCTCGGAAATGAAGAAATCAGGGCAATGATTACTGCCTTCGGAACAGGAATTTCGGATGATTTCGATATAAGCAAGCTCCGTTATGACAAGATTATCATCATGACCGATGCCGATGTGGACGGTGCCCATATCAGTACGCTTATGCTTACGTTCCTTTACAGATTTATGCCGGAGCTCATTAAGCAGGGCCATGTTTATCTTGCACAGCCGCCGCTTTTCAAGATTGAGAAAAATAAAAACGTATGGTATGCATACAGTGATGAACAGTTAAATTCAATCATGCTGGAAATCGGACGTGACAGCAACAATAAGGTACAGCGTTATAAAGGTCTCGGTGAAATGGATGCGGACCAGCTCTGGGATACAACCATGGACCCTCAGACCAGGGTACTTCGGAAGGTCGAAATGGACGAAATAAATATTGCCGAGCTGAATGTTACCTTTAATACGCTGATGGGTGATAATGTTGAACCGCGACGTGAATTCATCGAGGCAAATGCAAAATTTGTTCAGAATCTTGATATCACCTAAACAAATATGAATTTTGAGAAGGAGACCCAATGGACGAAATTAAATACGATCAGATTAAAAATGTTGATCTGAAAGAAACCATGGAAACCTCATATATAGATTATGCAATGTCTGTTATAGCATCCCGTGCGCTTCCGGATGTAAGGGACGGTCTGAAGCCCGTTCAGCGCCGTATACTCTTTGCCATGGCAGAGCTTGCAAACTGGCCTGATAAGCCGCACCGTAAATGTGCCCGTATTGTCGGTGATACAATGGGTAAGTATCATCCTCACGGAGACAGTTCTATTTACGGAGCTCTTGTAAATCTGGCACAGGACTGGTCTACGAGATACCCTCTGGTAGACGGTCACGGAAACTTCGGCTCCGTGGACGGTGACGGTGCTGCGGCAATGCGATATACAGAAGCAAGGCTCAGTAAAATTGCCGTTGAAATGCTGTCCGATATCAACAAGGATACGGTAGACATGATTCCGAACTTCGATGAAACGGAAAAGGAGCCTACCATACTCCCTTCAAGAGTACCGAACCTGCTTATAAACGGCACCACAGGTATTGCGGTAGGTATGGCAACTAATATACCTCCGCATAATCTCGGTGAAGTCATTGATGCTGTAGCACTTATAATAAACAACAGAATCAATGAGGAACGCGAAACAGACATAGAGGAAGTCATGAAAATCATTAAGGGACCCGACTTCCCTACCGGTGCGATGATTCTCGGAACAAGAGGAATCGAGGAGGCCTACAGAACCGGACACGGAAAGGTACGTGTCCGTGCCATTACAGATGTTGAGCCTATGGCAAACGGCAAGAACCGTATTGTTGTAACCGAGCTTCCCTATCTTGTTAATAAATCGCGTCTTATCCAGAAAATTGCAGAGCTTGTAAAGGATAAAAAGGTTGACGGAATCACAGAAATACGTGATGAATCCAGCCGTGAGGGCATGCGTGTCTGCATTGAGCTGCGTCGTGACGCAAATCCTACGGTTATCCTGAACACACTTTACAAGCATACACAGCTTCAGGACAGCTTTGGCGTAAATATGCTTGCGCTGGTGGATGGTGAACCGAAGGTTCTTTCACTGCTTGAAATACTTAAATACTATATTAAGCATCAGGAAGAGGTTGTATCAAGAAGGACAAAATTCGATCTTGCAAAGGCTGAGGAGCAGGCTCACATTAAGGAAGGTCTGTTAAAGGCACTGGATGTAATAGATGAAATCATTGCCATAATCAGGGGTTCAAAGAGCGCAAGCGATGCAAAGGAAAGCCTGATGAATACCTTTGGCTTTGACGATCCTCAGGCACAGGCCATAGTTGATATGAGACTGCGTCAGCTGACAGGCCTGGAAAGAGAAAAGCTGGAGAACGAATACGCAGAGCTGATGGAAAGAATTAAGGAATATAAGGCCATTCTTTCGGATGAGAAGCTCCTGCTTGGCGTTGTACGCGATGAAATACAGACCATAGGTGACAAGTACCGTGACGAAAGACGTACAGCCATCGGCTTTGATGAATTTGATATTACCATGGAGGACCTTATTCCCGATGAGGATACGGTCATTGCCATGACAAAACGCGGCTATATTAAGCGTATGACTCTTGACAACTTCAAGAACCAGCACCGCGGAGGAAAGGGAATAAAGGGAATGCAGACCTTGGATGACGACTACATCGAGGACCTTTTCATGACCACAAATCACCATTATATCATGTTCTTTACAAATAAGGGACGTGTATACAGGTTGAAGGCATATGAGATTCCCGAGGTTTCGAGAACATCAAGGGGTACTGCAATTGTAAATCTGATTCAGATTGCCGGAGATGAAAAGATTACTGCTACGATAACCGTACGCGGCTATGATTTCGAAAGCTATCTTCTTATGGCCACGAGAAACGGAATCATCAAAA
Source organism: Lachnospiraceae bacterium (assembly GCA_045627205.1). Lineage (GTDB taxonomy): Bacteria > Bacillota > Clostridia > Lachnospirales > Lachnospiraceae > RUG11977. Next base: position 5,258 of record JAZQNG010000085.1, on the reverse strand, counting down.
AGACAAGACTTACGGAATACGCAAACATTCGAAAGAAGGGACTTATTGCAATCACCCTCCGTGACGATGATGAGCTTATCGGCGTAAAATGCACGGATGATAAGAGCAATGTATTCCTGGTTTCAAAATACGGGCAGTGTATCAGGTTCTATGAAAAGGATGTCCGCATAACGGGACGCCAGTCAATCGGTGTAATCGGCATGAATCTTGAGGACACCGACGAGGTGGTGGCAATGCAGCTTGATAATCAGGGTGATTATCTGCTTACCGTTTCGGAATTCGGTTACGGAAAGATGACACCTATCACTGAATTCGGTGCCCAGCACCGTGGCGGTAAGGGAGTCCGCTGCTACAAGATAGTGGAAAAGAGCGGAAATCTTGTTTCGGGAAAGGTTATGAACCGTGAGGGTGAAATCATCATGATGACCAATTCGGGGACCACCATCCGCCTGAGTGTATCGGATATCAACATAATCGGCAGGAATACAACCGGTGTTAAGCTTATAAGCATTGACAGCGAAAAGGGAATTTTTGTTGCAAGCGTATCAAGAGTACGCGAAACGGAAGCAGATGCGGAAAGCAATTCCGGAAATGCAGGTGAAATAGCTGATTCCTTTACCGGTGAATTTGATGATGATGAAGATAACGATGAGGATATTTTCGACGGTATCGAAGAGGAAGAGATTGACGAGGATTTTAATCCGGATGATTTAGATGAAACATAATGTTCTGCAAGGTCGGTAGTGTGAAAAATCATATGCGCCAATTTTTCACACGGCAATTTGAGTCGCGAGCGCCTCAAATTGTATCCATTAGTCACTCGTAAAACTTGCGGCATGAGGATTAATATGACACGAGGTATAAGTAGCATATGGTAAATGTTCTGTATTCTGTTATGGCTCTGGTAGCAGCGGTATCGGTAGTATTACTGCTGATATACTGCATATCAATAAAGGATGAGGATGCCCCGTCAAAGGATTATAAACGTCTTTTGACGGCGGTACTGGTATTTTGCATTATAGATTCCTTTTGGGGAATTGTTGCCTCGGGAGGTATGTCAAAACAATATGAGCTGTTTTATGCCGCATCGGTACTGTTTCATTTAGGGGCTACAATAACAAGCTATATTTGGCTGCAATACGGGCTTAAATATATGAATTATGCAGATAACCTGACCACTCAGGTGCTTCTGGCGCTTCCTGCGGCGGCAGGAATAGTGCTTGTTATATTTAATTTTTATAAGCCTATTATTTTCTCGATTGATTCGGACGGAATTTATTATTCGGAAAAACTTCGTCTCCTTCTTTTCGTTCTGCAGTATCTGTATTTTTTGATAGGCTTTATTTTGGCACTTGTTAAGTCAAAGGGTGAAACGGATATATTCAAAAAACGTGGTTTTTTTAACATTGTTCTGATCAGTGCTTTACCTGTAATTTTCGGTATATTTCAGTACATTCACCCGGAAGCGCCCTACAGCAGTACAGGCTATATGCTCGGAATGATTGCCATTTTTCTTGGCAATGTATCGATCGAACGTGAAAAAAAGATTGTCAATAAATCGGATTTTTACAGGAATGAATCAAAGGAAATATATCAGGCACTTGAAAGTATAGCAAAATCCTTTGTTTCAATTCATCTGTTTGACCTGACAAGGGACAGGCAGCATTCAGTTTACTCAAATAAGGATATAGACAGTCATTTTGATCCTGAGGAATGTGCACATGATCAGATAAAAAAGGTAATGCAGGGAGTCTGCGTGAATGAATTTACCGATACAATGGTTGAATTTGTAGACACTTATACCCTTTCTGAAAGAATGAAGGGAAAGAATATGATAAGCTGCGAGTTCATCGGATTAAATCAGGGCTGGTGCATGTCCTCCTTTATCAGGGTGGAATCAGGACCGGATGATGAGCTGAAAAAGGTAATTCATGCCGTTCAGAATATCCACGATATAAAGGTCAGGGAGGCAAAATATGAGCAGGCCCTGAAGGAGGCATATGAAAACAAGAATTATATTTTTGCGGAGATGCTTAAAATGGAGGCCGGCGGAGTAATTGCCACCGACATCAGGGATAATATTTTCACAATGAACGATACGGCCGCAAAGCTGATGGGCTTTGATTCATCGGAGGATGCTCCCTCCGATTTCTCCGTACTGATGAAAAGAATCAAAATCGATGATTATGAAAATACACTCGTAAAATACAGGAATTTCCTTAATGAAGGCGGTACCTTCTCATATTATTTCACGACGACGACAAATGAGAAAAAAACAGCCTATGTCATGGCTACCGCAAAGCTTGTAACCCTAAGGAACGGTACGGATTGCATCATTACCACCTATGCGGATATTTCCAAGAACAGGGAAATGGAAAAGAAACTTATTATCCTTTCCGAAACGGATGCACTGACAGGAATAAACAACAGGGGCAGCGGAGAAAACAAGACCGAAACGGCACTTGCTGACGGTGAGGTAGGTATGTTCTGTCTGATAGACGTCAACAGGTTCAAGTCGATTAATGACAGCTTTGGACACAGCGCGGGTGATAAGGCACTTGTATGTATTGCGGATACATTAAAGAATACTTTCCGTGACAGGGATATCATTATGCGTCTCGGAGGAGATGAATTTGCGGTATTTGCCAGGGGAGTGACCTCACGTGATACGGCAAGAAGGGTTATCAACAGATTTTTCAATACAGTTGAAAATATCAGGATTCCCGAAATGAAGGGAAATGAAATTACAGTCAGTCTGGGAGCGGCCTTTAGTACTAAGCTGAACGGACGTAAATTTGACGAGATTTACCAGATGGCAGATTCAGTAATGTATAAATGTAAGACGATGACCGGCAATAATTTTGCATTTTATGAGGATAATCCGGTGACCGACAGGAAAGATTAAGCGAGGATTTTAAGAATAATGAGAACGGTTAACGCAGAGGAGATAACAGTTGCTGTAAGAGAAATGTGTATTCAGGCAAATCTGTTTCTGGCAGAGGATGTAAAGGGTGCACTTATAGGAGCATATGACAGCGAAAGCAGCCAGCTTGGGAAAAAGATTTTGGGCCAGCTTAAGGAAAATCTGCAGATAGCGGGTGAGGAATCCATTCCGATTTGCCAGGATACCGGTATGGCAGTAGTATTTGTCAGACTCGGTCAGGAGGTTCATATCGAGGGCGGAAGCTTTAATGAGGCAATAAATGAAGGTGTACGTCAGGGCTATTGCGACGGCTATCTCAGAAAATCCGTGGTCTCGGATCCTCTTATAAGAAAGAATACGAAGGATAATACCCCCGCGATTATACATATTGAAATTGTTGATGGTGACAGGATTGAACTGACGGTTGCACCAAAGGGTTTTGGAAGCGAGAACATGAGCAGGGTATTCATGCTCAAGCCTGCGGACGGAGTAAAGGGCGTAAAGGCGGCAGTGCTTCAGGCTGTTAAAGACGCCGGTCCGAATGCCTGTCCTCCCGTTGTAGTCGGAGTCGGAATCGGAGGAGATTTTGAAAAGGCTGCAATTCTGGCAAAAAAGGCACTGACAAGACATATCGGCGCCGGTTCAAAAAACGGAAGCATAAACGGGGCCCCTGCCGGGGAAGCAGGGCAGCAAAGCTCGGCAGAAATCATTGACAGGGCAGCAGCTGAGGAGGGCGGAAAATATTTCGGACCCGCAGATGCCGTATCGGGCTTTGGACGTCCCGAATATGCAGATGTGCTTGAAAAGGAGCTTTTTGAGGAAATAAACAGGCTGAACATCGGACCCGGCGGAATGGGTGGAATAAATACCTGTCTGGGTGTGAATGTTGAAACATATCCCACACATATCGCAGGTCTTCCGCTGGCTGTAAATATGTGCTGTCATGTAAACAGACATGTGACAAAAATCATTTAACGGAGGCTTGTGGAATGGATTACAATATCAATCTGCCTTTTACAAAAGAGAATAAAGAAGAAATTAAGGCCGGAGATGTATTATATCTGAACGGTACGGTTTATTCGGCCAGGGACGCGGCACATAAGAGAATGTATGATGCCGTCAATGCTTATCTTGAAGCAGAGGGCAGGCAGCTTTGTGAGATAACATCGGGTGAGCTGTTTGAAAAGAAAATCCTGCCGATAGACCTTGAAGGGGCTGTAGTCTATTATCTTGGCCCTACTCCCGCACGTCCCGGACAGGTAATTGGCTCTGCCGGACCTACTACCTCCACAAGAATGGACAAATATACTCCCACCCTTTTGGAGCTGGGAATGGCCGGAATGATAGGAAAGGGCAGAAGAACAGAGGAGGTACGTGCCTCCATAGAAAAAAACAGGGTGATTTATATGGGTGCTACAGGTGGCGCGGGAGCACTTCTTTCAAAATGTATTGTCGCTTCCGAGGTGATTGCCTATGACGATCTCGGAACAGAAGCCATCCGTAAGATGGAGGTAAGGAATTTTCCCGTTACGGTACTGATTGATTCAGAGGGAACGGTATTTGCACCGGTATGAGGCAAAATCAGAAATGCTAAAATTTGCAAAATTCTAAAAAGTGTGTCAAGCATTTTTGAAAATGTCCCAAAATAATTGAAACATTAGCCCCTGCTTTCTAGGCTGGGGCTGCTTTTGTTTTGTGGTCTCTGCCCACACCCGTCCCTCGTCGGGAAGGCAGGGAAAGAAGTTGATTACTTCTTTCTCTGCCAGTAGGATAATCCGTGAGCTTTATGTCAAGAGGCTTTCGCGGCATAACGGGGCCCCTACCCCCATTATTCCACGGTCCTCTTGACAACAGCTCCGCTCCTTAAGCACTTAAAGTATCTGCGTCATTCCAGTGGTGTTCTTGCTGCTTAACAAACTTGCCAAAGTGCTGCCTGCGCCAAGGATGACTCATTGGCGGAATGTAAGTTTTTTTAGGTTTAGGTGGAGTATAGTCAATGTCTAAGTCCTTTGATTTTGCTTCATGCTCAGGAATTTCTTCTAAGGCATAGATGTCTTTGTCGTTAACACAGCAGTATTTACAGTTATCAAAAGCTTGTATAAACATTACCTTAGTTCCTTTGCGATAGTGAATCTGGTTACCATTGCCATCAATCATGCGATAGTATTTATTGGAATGTCTTAAACAGTGACCGGTATCAACAGTTCTTTCACATAAAACTGCAAGAATTAAGTTTATTTTTTCATTTTCTGGTTGCTCAACGAACACAGATTTGATACCATTAATGGGAAGGGAAAACTTCTCATTGAATTCCTTTATGTAGGAGTTTAGGAAT
>JAZQNG010000084.1:0-38863 GCA_045627205.1 Lachnospiraceae bacterium | reverse complement strand
AACTCCCTTATCAGCTCGCTGTCAAGCTCTCCTATCCTGGGCATTGTAAAACGAAGATCATAGTTAAAGTACGGTCTTCCGCAAAAATCTACGGCTGCCATGACCAGTGTTTCATCCATCGGCAGGATGCTGCTTCCGTAGCGTTTAATACCTGCTTTATCGCCAAGAGCCTTCTTTATAGCCTCGCCCAGGACGATTCCCGTATCCTCTACGGAATGATGTCCGTCCACATTCAGGTCACCCTTTACCTTTACCTCAAGGTCGATAAAACCGTGACGTGCAAAGCTGTTCAGCATATGGTCGAAAAAGCCTATTCCTGTATCAATATCCGCCTTTCCTGTTCCATCCAGGTCAAGCTTTACATAAATATCCGTTTCCTTTGTTTTTCTGTTTATTTCAGCCGTTCTTGCCATGACCTTACCCTCCCCGGAATCATTCAAATCTGACTGCTACCGAATTTGCATGTGCAGTAAGTCCTTCTGCCTTTGCAAAGCGTTCAATATCATTGTGTACTGCCTCAAGTGCCTCGCGTGAATATGATATGACACTCGATTTCTTGACAAAATCATCAACTGAAAGGGCAGAGAAAAACTTTGCCGTTCCATTTGTAGGAAGGATGTGGTTCGGGCCGGCAAAATAATCACCGAGCGGCTCGCTTGAATACTGTCCAAGGAAAATTGCACCGGCATTTCTGATTCGTGTAAGCTCTGCAAAGGGATTTGCAGTCAGAACCTCAAGATGCTCGGAGGCAATCTCGTTTACCGCATCAATGGCATCGTCCATATTATCAGCCACAAGAATATATCCATAGTTTTCAAGTGACTTGGTAATGATTGCCTGGCGTGAAAGAACCTTTACAAAACCGTCAATTTCAGCAGATACCTTTTCTGCAAGCTCAGCCGAGGTCGTTATAAGGATTGCCGAAGCAAGCTCATCATGCTCTGCCTGGCTTAAAAGATCGGCTGCCACATAGCGGGGATTTGCCGTTTCATCTGCAAGGACAAGAATTTCACTGGGACCTGCGATTGAATCTATGCTTACATTGCCATAAACCCTTCTTTTTGCGAGTGCAACATAAATATTGCCCGGTCCGACAATCTTGTCCACCTTAGGAATACTTTCTGTTCCGTAAGCCATGGCAGCAACAGCCTGTGCACCACCGACCTTATATACACGGTCTACACCTGCTTCCCTTGCAGCAACCAGTGTACCGCAATAAATCTTCCCGTCTGCTCCGGGAGGTGTACACATGATGATTTCATCTACTCCTGCAACCTTTGCGGGAATAACATTCATAAGAACTGAAGAAGGATAGGCTGCCTTGCCGCCGGGAACATAAACACCGGCCCTTTGTAAGGGGGTAACCTTCTGTCCGAGGAATATACCGTTATCCTGGGTATCAAACCAGCTTCTCTGCTTCTGCTTCTCGTGGAAGCTTCTGATGTTTACGATAGCCTTCCTGATTGTTTCAAGAAGCTCAGGGTCGTTCAGTTCCTCATATGCCCTGTCGAATTCCTCCTCTGTAACAAGGATATTTCTTGCATTTATATCTGCCTTGTCAAAGCGGCGGGTATAGTCAAAAACTGCCTCATCACCGTTGCTTTTAACCTTGTCGATTATTTCATCGACTCTTGTTTCATATTCTCCGTACTGTGAAGGACTGCGCTTCAAAAGCTTTTTCAAAAGGTCCTTCTTTGTATTGTCATCAAGCTTTACAATTCTCATAATAATCAACACACCTTTCTGATATCTGTTCCGGCTTTAATTAAATCAGTTCTGTCTGTTATTGTCAATAACAGCACGCATCTCATTAATTAATTTTCCGATCCGTTCCTGTTCCATCTTCATGCTTACACGGTTAACAACCATTCTTGCCGATAAGGGACAAATTTCCTCAAGCACCTCAAGTCCGTTTTCACGAAGTGTGGAGCCTGTTTCAACTATATCGACAATTACCTCGGAGAGACCTACAATAGGCGCAAGCTCGATTGAACCGTTCAGCTTTATGATTTCAACCGTCTGATGCTTTTTATTATTAAAATAGTCCTTTGCAATGGCAGGATACTTTGTTGCGACACGAATAAGTGACCCGTTTTCAAGAAGGGGCTTTGCTGAAGCAGGTCCTGCTACACACATCCTGCATTTTCCGAGATTCAGGTCAAGAACCTCATAAAGCTTTCTGCCCTCCTCGACAATCGTATCCTTTCCTACAATTCCGATATCAGCAGCTCCATATTCCACATATGTAGGAACATCGTTTGCCTTTGCAAGGAAAAATCTCAGGCCATGCTCATCGTCGGTAAAAATAAGTTTACGCGACGACGGATCCTCCATTTCCTCACACTGTATACCAAGTTCTCCCAGTATTTTCATGGTCTGCTTGGCAAGTCTTCCCTTTGCAAGTGCGATTGTAATATATCTCATACTAACCTCCATGCCGCATATTATAAAGGCGGCCAATTCTAGAATTTAAACTATTACCGTGCTCTTTCCGCTTTTCCTTAAGGCCTGTGCCTGCTCAATTGCCGACTTATAATCTTTTCCCGAAACCTTAACAATACAGGGCTCCCCGGTATTTTCGGAAATGATTCCCTGTCTCTCCAGAGCCGCCATAAGCCTGTCCGTTATAATGGCCATGCCTACGGCAGGTGCATCCTTTCCGAACTGTCCCACAAGGGCATCATATCTTCCGCCCGAGGCTACTGCATCACCGATTCCGTATGTAAAAGCATTAAATATAATGCCTGTATAATAGCTGTATTTACTGAGCATTCCAAGGTCAAATCCGATGTAACGCTCATAACCGTAGGCCTTCATAAGCTCATAAAGCTGCTCAAGATGCCGTACTGCTGCCAGTGCCTCTTCATTTCTGGTAAGCTGTTTTATCTGTTCAAGGCTTTCAACATAGCCGAACAGCTGAGGAATCTTGGTAAAAAGAACCTTAAGCTCATCGCTTACGTTTTCCTCCTTGAGAAAATCCTCAAGACCGAAGCTGTTCTTATCTATGATGAGATGTCGCAGCGTTTCTGTTTTCTCATCATCAAAGCCTGCCTCAGCAACAAGAGCCTTAAAGAACTTAACCTCTCCGACATCCAGCTTAAACTCTGTAAGTCCGCTTTTTAAAAGACACTCAATGGTAATGGCAAGCATTTCGGCATCGGCTAAAAGTGAGCCGTCATTTATAAGCTCACAGCCAAGCTGTGTTACCTCCTTCTGCTTTCCCTGATATTCACTGTTGTTGATAAAGGTATTCCCACAATAACAGAGTCGTGCAGGCTGCCCGGAGTCCTTAAAGGTCTTTGCAGCAAACCTTGCGATTGAGGGCGTCATATCAGGTCTTAACACAAGTGTATTCCCGTCCCTGTCAAAAAACTTATACATATTCTTTGCCTTTACGGTACCACGTTCCTCGCTGAAAACTTCAAAATATTCAAATGTAGGTGTCTGTATGTCCTCATATCCATAAAGACGGCAGACATTTCTCAGTTCAGACTGAAGTGTAAGCTTTTTCTCACACCCGTCAAATATGTCACGAACTCCCTCCGGAGTAGTAAAAATTCGTTCTTTCATATGGATTATTTTCCTTTCATGGTTTGCTTTAGCAGTCTGCTTTCAAGTTTTGCCTCAGCGTCCTGCTTTCCCTGCCTGTTCTTTCGCTTTAGCGCTTTAAAGTGATAATTGGTTAGCATATTAGCAAAGTAAATTTTGTTTCATTATAAGTAATAGTCTGATAAATGTCAACAGCAAAAAAAAATTTTTGTTGTCAATTATTCATATATTGTGTTATTATATGTCTATCCTTGTAGAATAGCAAGAAAAAACGTTTTTCTTCAAGGAATTCTTTATGGAGAGGAAGCTTTTTCAGATTATTATGAAAAAAATTTTATCAAAGCTATTTGTTCTTCTGTCCCTTGTATTGCTCTTTTCTGTATTTACAGGCTCAGACCTCAGGCTTTATGCTGCAGAGCCGGAGCTTAATGCAGAGAGCAAAACACTGTATACCGGACAGTACTATGTATTAAAATTGAAAAATGCAGACGGAAATGTCAGCTGGTCAAGCTCAGATCCCAAGACAGCCGTTGTAGAGGAAGGCAAGGTTACCGGCAAAAAGGCAGGTAAAGCAACGATTACCGCGACCTGCAATAAAAAAGAATACACCTGTGAGATTACCGTAAAAACCACAGGACTTACCTCCTCCTCCATCACCGTCAAGGTGGATGCGACACAGAAAATCACGGTAAAGGGAACAATGATTGATTCCTGCAATTCCTGCAACAAAAAAATAGCTACGGTGGATAACAAGGGTGTTGTTACCGGTGTTGCCCCCGGAAATACAACCATTTTTGTAAAATGTGCAAACGGAAAGACCTACGGCTGCAATATCCGAGTTTACAACAATATAAACTTCATTGAAAACCCGACCTTCGAGGACCTTGCTCCCACGGTCAATATGAGCTTTGAGGAGCTCGTCGGAAATACAGGTGTATATGGCTTCCCCGAAGGCTTCCCTGTTCCCGAAACCTACAGAATAACAGTTGATTTATACTGGCATGTCGTTATGGTCTACAGGCAGGATGAAAACGGTAAATATACGCTTCCCGTCAGATATATGATCTGCTCCTCCGGTGCCGACTCAAGCCGGACACCTACAGGTACCTTTAAAATGAAGAGCTACCGTGTAAGGAATTCAATATTTAATAATACAACATCCTATGCACAGTATTGGAGCCTGATAACAGGACGGATTTATTTCCATTCAATCCTTTATACATCACTGAATGCTTCAGACTATACCGTATCCTCCTGGAATGCACTCGGCAAAAACGTTTCACACGGATGCATCCGTCTTACGGTTCCCGATGCAAGATGGATCTGGTATAATTGCGCTCCCGGTACAGTGGTTGAAATCCGCTCAGGTTCTTCAAAGGATACTGAGACCGCAGCCATCCGCGAAAAGCTAAAGCTTGCCAAGGCTCCTGATACAAGAGTAAAGCTCAAGGAAGGACAGATTCCCTGGACAGATAACTGGACAATCGAGGATGTACCTCATGATGTAGGTTTTGTCAACGGGTCACAATAAACAGTACGTAAAAAAATTATAGCCTCTGAGAAATCAGAGGCTATTTTCTTTCTGACAAATCCTTTTGCAGCATTACAAGATATGGAATGAGGTAACCGTTTGAGGATGTAAAGAAATAGTTTTCGTCCAGCTCATCAACCCTGAAGCTCTTTCTTCCCCCTTCAACTGCCCTCCTCCAAAAAACCTCAAGCTCCCTAAACCTGAGATAGTAGTATTTGTTCAGTTTCTTGAAAAAAATCAGGAAAAATGCCACACCGTCCTGTGCTTCAAAATCCCTCATGAATTCAACCTGATGCTCATGAATATTCTGAAGCGAAAAGGTTTCAACCGCACATTCCTTTGCGTCAAAGCAGACAGGGATTCCCTGAACCGCACCGATATAATCAACCGTACTTTTCTTATCAAAATAGGCAAGGGTTATATGCCCGCTTGACTTGTCCATTTCAATCGGCGTAATCGGAGTCGGTATCTTCTGTATCAGTGCAAGCTTCTGGTCCCTGTATTTATCGTTTGTAATATTTACCAGTTCCTCAAGGGCTGAACCTCTCAACCCCCGTGAATTCCACGATGGCACCCTCCATCACCTCTTTCAGTTTATCCCTTTTGTCTTTATTTGTTACCATTCACATTCTGTTCAAAACTCGTTTATTCGAGATAATTTTCATAAAGAGACAACACATTTTCCAGGGAAAATTCCCTACCCTTCAGATAATTCAGTCCTCCGCAATAATCAGGAAATCTTACACGGTAGGCCGTAAGCACCTGAGAACGTATCCCAAACTTTTTTCTCATGGCATGATTAAACTGAACCTCTCCATATTTGCCGTCTCCTGCAATCGGATGGCCTATACTTGCAAGATGTGCACGTATCTGATGCGATTTTCCTGTTATAAGCTTAACCTCTAAAAGTGTACAGCCGCTGCCTGTTTTTAAGGGCTTATATTCAGTGATGATTTTCGAACCCTCTTCAGGCTGTTTATCAGCCGTACCTTTATCAGCCGTACCTTTATCAGTCAGCTGTTTATCAGTCGGCTTTTTGCCGCTCCTTGGCAATTCCCCCGTAAAAATCTTAACCGTATTTGAAGCCTCATCCTTCACAAGCACGCCCTCAAGCCTTGACGGCTGCTTAATGATTCCCTTGACCACACACAGATAATACTTTTCCAGTGTTCTGTCATGAAACATTCCTGAGAGCTCCCTTAAACCCATAAGGCTCTTCCCTACTGCAACTATTCCCGCGGTATTCCTGTCAAGCCTGTTGCATACTCCCGGTCTGAATGTAGCCAGCTGTTCAGGTGCCAGTTCCCCCTTTGATACGAGATAACCTGTCACCATCTCATTCAGGGATACATCACCCGGTTCAGCCTTTTGTGAAAGGATTCCTGCAGGCTTATTTACCAGCATGATATTTTCATCCTCGTAAACAACCCATTCCGCAGGCATATTGGGGACATTGTTATTTTCAGCAGCCGGCTTGTCCTGAATATCTGCTGCAGCCTTCAATGCTACAGTTCCACCAAAGCCGATAATCGTATCATCCGACAGGAACAGCTTTATTTCGTCTCCTGCAGCGACACGCTCACTGCCTTCTGCCTTTTTACCGTTTAAAACTATATTTTTTTTTCGAAGCATCTTGTAAATGAATCCTGAACCGGCCTTTGGAAGTATTTTCAGCAGAAGCCTGTCAAGCCGCTGTCCGTCTTCATTTTTTCCTGCTGTAAGGCTTATCATTTTTCCTCCTAATGCAACGAATGTAATGAGTTGCTCATGGAGTAGTTAATTAATGTTTCAAATTTAAAGTAAATTTGGAACATTAATTGGTGCGTTCTTTGCACCAATCTCTTTGTTTGAAAATTTATTTTCAAACTTGACCTCCAAGCTCAAATCACTCCTGACTGATTTGTTATGGCATATACGATTCAAGTGTAGTACAGATTTCCCTGCGGTCACTCTCATAGCGCTCGCGCTCTTCATCATCAGCGAAAACCATATCCGCAGCTGAATCTGATGCCTTCAGAAGGCTGAAAAACTTTGCCTCCTCATCAGTTACCGTTACCTTATAATCAAAGCCCTTTCTCTGAAATATGGAAGCCACATATTCCTGAACCTTATAAAGCTTCTCCTTTCCGTTGTACAGGGCAAGAATCTTATCTCCGGTAATAACCGCAAACTGGAGATTATATGCCTTTTCGGTTGATGTGATCAGCGCATCCGAATAAAGCAGATTGCCCGGCTTTAAAAGTCCCAGGGCCTTTTCATACTGCTCCTCTGTTCCTGACTTATGCTGCATGAACAGAATCCACACGGTAGTATATCTCGCCGCAGGGATAACAAATAAGGCTCCGATAATGGTCAGCAGATTTGCCTTGCTGTCAAAAACACAGAGACCTATAATAAACAATCCGGCTGCAATTATAAATAAAATGAGTGTAAGAAGGAAATTAAATTTTTTCATAAAATCTATATATCCAAACTCACCCTTCATTTTATATTTCCGCTTTTTTTCGCTCATTTTCAATACGCTCCCACTAAATTTCTTTTCAGTCTGTTTTAATACTCCATAGACGGGCGATATCCTATAGCCCCGCCTCCTGCCTGAGGATAGCAAGCTCCTCCGTCGTCAGGGGCCTGTATTGCCCCTCCGCAAGCTCATCGTCAAGGCTGATGCTGCCCATTGAAACACGCTTTAAGGCAGTAACCTCACAGCCAACCTTTAAAAACATCCGCTTAACCTGATGGAATTTACCCTCGCTTATAGTAACCAAAGCCCTGGAAACTCCCATTTCTTTATCTGTTTCAAGTATTTTCAGCTTCGCCGGCTTTGAGGTAAACTCCTTAAATTCAAAGCCCTGTGCAAAGCAGGCTATGTCATTTTCAGTCAAAATCCCATTTACCGTTGCTTCGTAGCATTTATCAACATGATGTGACGGTGCAGTAAGAATATGCCCCAATTGTCCGTCGTTTGTGATAATAAGAAGACCGGTGGTATCCTTGTCAAGTCTCCCGACAGGAAACAAATCCCTCACCCGTTCGTTTTTAAAAAGCTCCAGCACAGTGCACGCGCCACCTGCCTCCTCCTTTGTGGAGGACACAAGACCTGCAGGCTTGTTCAGCATATAATACCGGTATTTTTCAGTATTAAGCGGCTTTCCGTCAAGTGTAACCTCTGCCCCGGCCTCTACCTTATACTGTGCATCCGTTATACGCTGACCGTTTACGCATACTCTTCCTGCACGGAGAAGCAGCTTAACCTCAGACCTGCTTCCCGCACCGGAAGCAGCAAGCAATTTATCGAGTCGTTCCATACATTTCTCCGTTTTTTCCCTACAGCATCCTCCAGCCTGAAAGATATTTACTCCTATAGCATCCTCCAGCCCGGAAGGTATTTATTCTTCACCGTACCCTTCTGGATTTTGCCCCATCCGAGAGGATAGCCGTCAACCGCGATCAGGCAATAGCCATCCTCACAGCTTTCGTTGTCTGATAAATCAATACTCTCACATTTCAGGTAACGTACAACCCTTTCATCCGCAGAGGACAAATTCAGTACATTCCTGTACTCCTCTGCCCTTAAGGCACTTGCAAGCGCCTGTGAAGGCTCAAAACGACCTTTTTTCATTTCTCCCAGCAGAAGACCTGTCCTAAGGACCCGAAGCCCTTTAAGCGGCAGATCTGAAACAGGAAGCATATATATTCGTTCCTCACGCACCTCAAGTGAAGCTGCATCTATTTTAAACCCAAGTGTCTCAAGGAAATCAAAAGCCTCGTCAGATAGAGCCTTATACTTTTTCCTTACTGAAGCATCATATGAATTAATCTTCATAAACGGCTTTATATCTGAGCTGTCCGACAGCCCTGCGCCTATGTTTACCTCAGCCACTTCCGCATTTTGTCCTTCAGTGCTTTTTCCTGTAAAAACATGAGGACTGATTCTGAATCCCGGACGTTCTGCCGGATTATCCTCATAGTTCTCTTCTTCATCGGTTTTTTTCCTGAGCAGTGCAACAAAATGCCCCTCTCCCCTGACTCTGTGGGGATATATTCTTGCGGCCGATGAAAATTTATCAAACCCTCTCGTAAAACCGCTAAAACATGGATTTTCAAAATCAATTCCCTGTACAGGCTCCATTTCAGGATATTCACGGATAATAAAATCAAGTGTCCCCTCATCCTCTTCGGCAGAAAAGGTACATGTGGAAAACACCATATATCCACCCGGCTTCAGCATTCTTACTGCACTGGGAAGAATTTCACGCTGCAGCTTTGCATAATATTCCACGCCATATTGCTGCCAGTTTTTTACTATTGCATGACTTTTCCTGAACATCCCCTCGCCGGAGCAGGGCGCATCAACAAGAATTTTATCAAAATACCCGTCAAACCTCTCTGCCAGTCTGTCCGGACTCTCACTGACAACAACTGCGTTCCTTATGCCAAACATTTCAACATTTTTCAAAAGTGCCTTTGCCCTTGAATTGCTTATATCGTTACACACAAGGACACCCTCGCCCATAAGCTTTGCGCCAAGCTCCGTAGTCTTTCCACCTGGAGCCGCACAAAGATCCAGGACCCTGTCTCCTGGATTTACGGGCAAAACAAAAGCAGGAGTCATTGCACTTGGCTCCTGTATATAATACAAACCTGCATAATAATATGGATGCTTTGAAGGCTGTTCATCCTCCTTCGAATAGTACCCGTTTGCAATCCACGGAACGGGACTAATTTCGTAAGGACACAGCTCCTCAAACCGCTTGGGGGATATCTTCAGCGTATTACACCGCATACCACGATTATGCTCCTCTCCATAGGAGGCCACAAACCCATCAATATCCTCCGGTATCTGCTGCCGCATCTTATCAATAAACTCCTCCGGCAGCCAACTCAACTCATTTCCCACAGCAAACCTCTTTATTTGAATTCCCTCAATTTTGGTTTTGTCTAAGGAATTCATGCTCTTTGAATTCTTTCAATTTTGGTTCCTAAAGAATTCATGCTCTTTGAATTAATTTTGGTTTCTAATTAATCTCTGATTAATTAGGAACATACACAAATTTTTTACTAAAGAATTCATGCTTTTTGAATTCTTTCAATTTTGGTTTCTAATTAATCTCTGATTAATTAGGAACCAAAATTAATTAGCGGAGTGACTGTGCCCTATAGCCCTCAGAGATTACATCCAGTTCCTTAGCGAATTTCTCCAGTCTCTCCAATTCTTCGGTTTCGTATATCTTAAAGAATTCGTCCTGAATCTTTATAATCTCACGCTTGTTTGCCACCTTGTAAAGGTTCTGGATATTGTTAAGGATATCAGCCACAAGGCTGGAACGCAGCGTAAAAATAGTCTGGGCATCCATTATCTCCTCTGAAACAATGGACATTTCACTATCCAGAACATCTATCGCATCAGCTGCCTTCAGCAGTCGGTTACGCAGTGCCTGCGGCATGTTCTGCTTGTACTTGTACTGAAGCGAATGCTCAATCGTAGCCCAGAAGTTCATTCCAAGTGTACGTATCTGAATCTCGGCATGAAGCTCCTTAGGACCATAAAGAGACTCAACCACATATTTTATTACCATATGATAGCTGCGGTAGCCTGAGGGCTTTGTATTCTTTACATAATCCTGCTCCTCAATAACCTCCATATCGCTTCTGTTCCTTATCAGGTCTGCAACCTTATATATATCCTCGACAAACTGGCAAATTATCCTGATGCCGGCAATATCATCTATGTATTTTTCAATATCATCCAGCGAAATATGCTTCTTCTGGACCTTTTCAAGAATAGATGATATAGTCTTAACCCTGCCGTGAATCTGCTCAATCGGCGAATACATTCCGGCTTTACGGTACGCATTCTGCATATGCTCAAACTTAACCTTCAGCTCGTCAACGCAAAGTGCATACGGTTCAAGCCTTTCCCTCCACATTTGTATTTCCATATACTATTTCCCCTTTTTTAAACCGGGCACTTACTCTTCCCCATAAATAAAGCTGTGAAGTGCCTTTTTGTTATATTCAAGATCAATCTGGGTAACAGACATTCCGCGCAGCGTTACATAATTCCAATAACCGTCAACGGGAATCCTCATTTCCTCAACCTTTATGTTCATACCTCCGATTGAAACAAGCGCAGACAGATATTCTTCTATCTGTGTAGCTGTCATATCGGTTGTAACATAAGGCAGACATTCATTTGCAAGGCTTAAAAGCTCCGTATAGCTCAAGGTCTTAACCTTATCGAAGACTGCCTGAAGAACCTCACGCTGCCTTGATGTACGGCCAAAATCATTGCTTTCCTTATTCTTTGTTGAAACCTTTCTGACACGACAGTAGCCCAGTGCCTGATTGCCGTTCATGTGGTTCATTCCCTCAACAACATTCCTGTATGCAGGATTTGAAATATAGTTTGTCCTGTTCAGATATTTAGCTTCATTTTTTGAAAGCTCTATATCTATTCCGCCGACAGCATCCACGATTTTTTCGAAATCATTAAAGCCAACCTTGGCGTAATTATCAGGCGTAATGGCAAAATTTCTTTCAAGAACCTCATAAAGCTTTGCAAGGCCGCCTATGGCATATGCTGCATTAATTCTATTGTCTGAATACCCGGGAATGCTTACAAGACTGTCTCTTGCAAAGGATGTAAGCTTCAGGGATTTATCCTTTGTATCTACGGTTGCAATGATAATCAGGTCAGTTCTTCCACGGCTTCCTCCGCTGTTAATGGCCTCCTCGCCTAAAAGAAGGACATTCTTAATTCCGGGAACCGGTGTCGGTAAGGCTGTAGGCTCAGGAGTTAATGTAGGCATAGGCATATCTGTTATCTCAGGAATTCCTGTAGCAACCGGCTCCTCGTCCGGGTTGTCCAGCGTTGCCGGGTCAACCATCTGGTCGGGGGTAAGAGTTACTACCTTCTCATAATTCACCTTA
This sequence comes from Lachnospiraceae bacterium, assembly GCA_045627205.1. GTDB lineage: Bacteria > Bacillota > Clostridia > Lachnospirales > Lachnospiraceae > RUG11977. The sequence goes on along the minus strand of JAZQNG010000084.1, from coordinate 26,853 downwards.
TCAGCCACATATTTGCTGCCCAGCTTTATCAGGAGCTTATTACCAAGACCTGTACAGGCCATGATAAGAAAGGCTATTCCGATAATCAGAACAACAAGTACCGATATTTTAACCCACTTTGGAAACCTGTTCAGGAACTGCTGTACCTTTGTCGGTTCCTCCTGTTCTTCCTCCGCAGACCGCTCCTGAATGAGCTCCTCAGGCTGGTCTCCATCAGCTATTGAACGGCTTACCAGATCGATTTCCACCTGTCGGTTTATCGACTCGGAAAGGTTTTTCATGATTTCCTCGTCATGGCTGTCCCGTTCGAGTGCTTCAATATCCTCCGCAAAATCATCATTTTCTGCGATTTCTTCAGGCTTTTGGTCGGTCTGTGCGATTTCCGTTTTTGGAACGGCAACAAGCTCTGTTGAAGTCTCTGCCTCTGCTTCTGGCTTTTGGGCTTCTCCGAAATCTGACTTTTTCATATCTGCATCCTCAGGTACTTCCTTTTCATCGGCTTTCCCTGACGAATCTGCTTTTATTTCGAACAACTCTTCATTATTTTCGCTCATTTTCAACCTTTCTCCTAATGTTGTAAGCATAAGGTATTATCGTATCACATTTATGCCTGCATACCCTTAAGACATACCGCACATGACCATGCATTACTGCGTCACGGTCTCATCCGCAACCGCAGCCGGCTCCTCATCCAGGAAAAGGAACTGATGGAATTTCTTAATGTTTTCTTCACGGTAATCATCAATAACCAGAGTATATGTAACATTATATTTACCGTTAAAAATACCCTTCTTACCGCTGTCTCTAAAAAGCTCCTCCGTAGGCAGACGCATCTGGTTAATGGTGAAGGTCCTGTTTTCAAAAACATCATACAGTAATTCCTCAATCTGCTCCTCTGTCAGACTGGTCTTAATATATCCGAGGCAGTCACGCAAAATAGGAATCATGTCCATTAAATCTGAATTCTTATACTGGTTTACAATCGCACTGATTACCCTTCTCTGACGTACTGTACGCCCATAATCATTATTGGCCCCGCCAAGGGTGGCAACCTTACGTACACGGCAATAGCCCAGTGCCTGATTTCCGTTCAGATGGTTCATTCCCACAGATACATTTCTATATGCAGGATTCGAAATATAGTTTGTTTTATTCAGGTATGCAGCTTCTGTTTTTCCAAGCTCAATGTCTATTCCGCCTAAACGGTCAATAATCTTCTCAAAGCTGTTGAAATTTACATAAGCATAGCCTGAAATATCTACATCATAGGTTCTTTCAATAACGGTAATAAGCATCTTAGCACCGTTTGCACGCCGTTCCTCACTTGTTTCACCGGTTTTGCAGCCATAAGCATAGGCAGCATTTATCTTGTTCGGATAATATCCCGGTATTTCCACGTATGTATCACGCAGAATTGAGGTGAGCTTTATTGAATTATCCTTTGTGTTTACCGATGCAAGCATAATGGTATCGGTATTGGATGCTCCATCAATCTCCTCGATTCCGAACAGAAGAAATGTCTTTACATAATCCTCACTCCTGTAGGGTGATGAATTACCGTCTACAGGGTCGTCAAGTGCATCCAGAGGTTTCGAATCCGGATTGATTTCATCATCGTTGACTAAAACCTCAGGTGCAAGTGTCGGAAGCGGTGCATCAGTAATAAGCTCGGAATTTGTACTTTCATGAATGAATTTTGCCGCTATTTTGTACGCAAGCTTATGTCCAGGAGTAGTAAATACAATAAATGCCGAAAACAGCACTAAAAGGAGGAACAGTATTCCTAAAACCCTCAGAAAAGGATGCTTTTTCTTACCTTCCTCAAAATCCTCTTCCGAATAATCATAATATTCTGAGAAATCCTCTTCAACCTCCGTGGACGGAAGATTTTCCTTTCTTTTCACAATTGCAGCCCCCTTACCTTTGCCTGAATTCTTTTTATCATACAAAACAGGAACTGCAGTTTTGTCATCATCAAAGTCAAAATCCGAAAGATCTACGGTAAACTCGTCATCAGAAGATTTTTCTTCATATTCATCCTCAAAATCTTCTTCACTGTAATCAGATTCTGAATCCTCTTCATCGTAGTATTCATCCTCTTCGTCGTCATATTCATCATAATCCTCTGAAGCACGGACAAATTCATCATATTCATCGGCCTTGCCACGGTATTCGTCAGCATCGTCAAAATCGTAATTGATTTCAAGGTCATCAAAATCATCAAAATCGTCATCCCTGATGACTATATCATCAAAATCATCAAGCATGTCCAAATGCCTGGAATATTCATCCTCCAAAGCATCTGCGGGTTCATCCGTAAAGCTGTCCGGAAAATCCATTCCGCTGATGTCTATTTCCGGCAGAATATCATTATCTGAACTATAGTCGTTATTGTTTTTCATCTCAAATAGTGTCCTTTAATCAGTTCTTAAAGCTGTGAATAGGAGCAGGAATACGTCCTCCCCTGTTCACAAAGGTAGCACATGAATATGTGTTTACCGGCATAACGGGAGCATAGCCGAACAATCCGCCGAAGGAAAGGGTATCGCCCACCTTCATACCGATTGCAGGAATAAGCCTTACTGCCGTTGTCTTATTGTTTATCATGCCTATTGCCATCTCATCTGCGATGACACCGGCAACCGATTCAGGAGAAGTATCTCCGGGAATGGCAATCATATCAAGACCTACAGAACATACACAGGTCATTGCCTCAAGCTTTTCAAGGGTAAGAGCGCCCTTTTCAACAGCCTCTATCATTCCGTGATCCTCGCTGACCGGAATAAAGGCTCCGCTCAGACCTCCGACATAGGAGCTGGCCATAACTCCGCCCTTTTTAACCTGGTCATTCAGAAGGGCAAGTGCAGCTGTCGTTCCGGGTGCACCGGGGTACTCAAGTCCGATTTCCTGTAAAATTTCAGCAACACTGTCGCCAACTGCAGGCGTAGGCGCAAGTGATAAATCTACTATTCCAAATGGTGTCCCGAGCATTCTTGCAGCCTCTTTTGCAACAAGCTGTCCGACACGGGTAATCTTGAAGGCAGTCTTTTTAATTGTCTCGCAGAGAACCTCAAAATTTGCTCCTCTTGCTTCCTCGAGTGCCTTTTTAACAACTCCGGGACCACTGACACCGACATTGATGACAGATTCGCCTTCAGTTATTCCATGGAAGGCACCTGCCATAAAAGGATTGTCATCCGGTGCATTACAGAATACAACAAGCTTTGCAGCTCCAAGACTTTCCGTACCATATGAAGCCCTTGCGGTTTCAAGTACGATATCGCCCATTTTACGGACAGCATCCATATTTATACCTGTCTTTGATGAGCCTACATTTACTGAGCTGCATACACGTGAGGTACACTTCAGGGCTTCAGGTATTGAATCAAGGAAAATCATTTCCTTGTTTGTTGTACCCTTAGCCAGCATTGCAGAATATCCGCCGATAAGATTAACTCCGACATTTTCTGCTGCCCTCTCCATGGTTTTTGCCAGTTCGATATAGTCCTCTGCAGATTTGCAAGCAGCCGACCCGACAGTCGCCATAGGTGTAACGGAAATTCGCTTATTTACTACCGGAATTCCGTAGGTTTTGGAAATATGTTCACCTGTTTCAACAAGCCTTCCGGCTTTTTTACAGATTTTGTCATAAACCTTATCGCAACAGACTGTAAGATTACCGTCTATACAGTCGAAAAGACTGATGCCCATGGTAATTGTGCGCACATCGAGATTCTCATGTGCAATCATTTCATTGGTTTCAGTTACTTCAGAAAAATTAATCATACTCTTCCCCCACTCAGATTCTGTGCATCATGTCAAAAATTTCTTCACTCTGCATTCTGATTTTAACTCCGATTTCCTTGCCAAGAGCATCAAGCTCTGCGTTAGCACTTTCAAAATCCTTAGTCGAGCCGCTCATATCGGTAATCATCATCATATTGAAATAGCCCGATACGATGGTCTGTGAGATATCAAGAATGTTAATTCCGTTGTCTGCAAGATATGTACATACCTTTGCAATGATTCCAACACTGTCTTTTCCTAAAACTGTAATAATTACTTTCTGCATTACTTTTTTTCCTTTCACGTAGATATTAAATTATGATTATTTCAAAACTATCACGATTTTGTAAAATCTTTGTAACAATTTGGCATTACCAACGTCAGGAATATGTTATTTTTCGTCAGGCATGCCTGTAAGAAAAATATATAATTCTACGACGTGTATAGATTGATTTATCAGACTGTAAATAATTGGGACGGGACATCTCTTGGCGCAACAATCAGATCAATATCCCCGAAGCTCCATTTTTCGAGCAGTTCAGCACGTACCGTTTCATATGCCAGCTCCGCATAGTTGTTTTCCTTGCTTAAATGTGCCAAAAGAACTGCCTTCAGTCTGTCACAGCCTACACGGACCAGAAGATCTGCTGCCGCCTCATTGGATAAATGTCCCTTCGGACCTATTATCCTCATTTTGAGATGATACGGATATCCGCCAACCATTAGCATATTGACATCGTGGTTAGCCTCTAAATAAATACCGTCTGCCTCAGAAAGATTTTTGACAACATAGTCATCATAATAACCCAAATCCGTCGCAATTGCAAAGACTTTTCCATCAGATTCTATACGATAGCTTACCGGATCTGCCGCATCGTGTGATATTGAGAAGGGATGAATGACTGCATCACCTATCTCAAAATCAGCATCCGGCACTATTTCCACGAGCCTGCTTTCTCCGAGATTTCCCTTTTCCTTATCGTAAATATACTTCAGTGTATCCCTTGTACCGTAAATATCAATACCATATTTTCTTGCAAGAATCGGAACCCCCTGAATATGGTCCGAATGTTCATGCGTAATCAGAATTCCCGAGATATCTGAAATATCGATATCTATGGATTTCAGTCCGTCGACTATTCTTTTACAGCTTATCCCCGCATCAACCAGAATATTAGCCTCTGCCGTACCTACAAAAATACAGTTTCCGCTGCTTCCGCTTGCTATACTACAAAATTCCATATTTAACCTGCCCTGACAATCCTTTTTACCGGTCTTTTTACCAACCGTGTTTTTTACCTGCTGTTTTACCGGCTATTGTCTTCTATTGTTTATTTTTCTGTTTCAGGTCGCACCCTCGCCTTCCCAAAACAGGTCAATCATATCACCGTCATTGACCGGTGTAAAGAAATCTGCTGTGCGTCCGTTAACCTTCATCACCACATGGTCACCGTGCGATGCGCTTGTATCAAAGCTATAATGGTCGAGAATATCCACAAATATATATTTATCCTTGTTCTCCATCACAACGACCTGACCGTTCACTGTGCATACCACCTTCGAGGCCGTCGTATGATTTGGTGCAGTGCTGTTCAAAACGGTATTAATCTGCTCCCCCGGAGCAGAAGCTGTCGGATTCGAAGCCGTCATATTCGAAGCTGCCGTTCTTGTCCTCTGTCTCTCCCGTATGGTTTCAAGCTCTGCCTGAAGCTTCTTTATCAGCTCGTCATTTACGGATTTATCTGTAGCTGAACCCGCAACCATTCCTACAGACGGTATGCTTCCAGAAGTCAGCGAGCTGCCAGTAAACGCACCTGTTCCAAGTGAACCTGCTCCAAACGAGCCCGTTCCAACTGCACCCGTTCCAAACGAGCCTGTTCCAACTGCACCCGTTCCAAACGATCCTGCTCCAAACGAGCCTGTTCCAAACGATCCTGCTCCAAACGATCCTGCTCCAAACGAATCCGTTCCAAGGGCATCTCCCATTATCATTGAATTGATTTCGAAACCTGAAAGCTTTCCAAAGCGTCCGTAGCCCTCCCGACCTTCCTCCTCCGGTTCAGGCTCCTCATGGCTTACGCTTCTGTACTGGTTTCTGCCATATCTTCTGTCCAGATACTCTTCATATGACTCATCCATATTCCCTTCGCTGTCGTCAATCACGGTTTCTCCGTCAGAGCCGTCGGGAACATCAACTACATCCCTTGCATCCTTCACAATATCACGAAGTGCTGCCTCATGCTTTATAGTCAGATCGACTATATAATGCTCATAAATTCTTTCCTCGCGGTCGCAGGTTTCCGCATCCATGGTCCTGTTATTTACCACTACCGCAAAATCCTTTGTTACATTCAGACTGTCCAAAAGCGCACCGAGTGTATAATAATCAGGGATGACAACCTTATCTCCCTCCATAATCCTGGTATTCGTGCCAACAGGCTTATCATTAATCAAAGCACATCTTGGCAGCTCAAGTGTCTTGCCGTTCACAATGAAGCTGAGATTCTTTTTCATCAGCGAAAGCTCTCCGACCTTCATTTCTGCAGGCTCACCGACAGTGGATTCAATAATGGTTACGGAATCGTTTGCCTTAATTGGAGTCGTAATCGAGGCGGGTTCACCATTAACCGAAATCACGGCTGAATCGCCGTTATGGCCCTTTACCGTCATTTCAGTTCCATTTACGCTGAAGCTGAGGGCGGCACCGCGTTTCGGGAAAATGTCCTCGTTTGTCAGACCAACACCCATGGCTGCGTCCATCACATTCAGCTTACCGTTATTGTAAAGCTTTACGTCATTACCGTTCATCCTGATAATGATGAAATTGTTATTCTGCTCATAATAATTGAGACAGATTCCGATAGGGGTGACAAGCATCGGATCCGTAATCGGCTTTCCATCCGGACTGATAATCTGGGTAAATACCTCCTCCCTGCGAAGCGCTACACGCGTCTTCGGGAGACCTGTTGCCTCAGCTAACAGCGAAGCAAATTCGGGATTCTTTCCGCCACCTCCGACAATGAATATGGCACTTACGCTTTCACCGCCGTTTAATTCAAGTATTTTATCCGAAATCATTCCGGTAAGCTTTTTAAAGGGCTCACTTAATATTTCAGCTATCTGGCCGCAGTCAACAGTCAGGCTCTCGCCCATAACATCCTTATAGGGAATCTTCTTCTTATTTGCCGAAAATGCCAGCTTCACCTCTTCAGCCGTTGCAAAATCCGTCAGCAGCGCATACATTATCGATTCAGTAAGATAATCTCCCGCACAGGGCAGCATTCCGTAGCCTGTGATGCTTCCCTGCCTTGTTATACAGATGTCGGAGGTTCCCGCACCCACATCAACAAGTGCAAGATTCAGAAGCCTGAACTTTTCGGGTATTGCAATATTCATTGCGGCAATAGGCTCGAGGGTGAGGTTTTCAACCTTGAGCCCTGCTCTGTCGCATACTGCGTGGAGCCCGTCTATTACCTCCCTCGGCAAAAATGTAGCAAGCACATCCGCCCCGATCTTAGAGCCCTTGTGGCCCTCAAGATTTGTCAGAGGGGTATTCCCGAGATAGTATTTAACTATCGAGTAGCCGACGCAGTAATAGGGTGTTCCATCCTTTTCCAAAGCACGCAGACGGTTGTTTGCCTGCTCCATTCCCATCAGCTCCATGGCGAAGATCATATCCTTTGTGATGGTCATTTCATCACCAAGCTCATAATCCATTCTGACCGTCAGGGTTTTAAGAACACGCCCGGCTGCAGCAATACATACACTGTTCAGCTTAACCGACAGGTCATGTTCAAGCATTTCCTTGATATATTCAACTGTTTCGGCAACCTTTCCGATATCATGAATCTGTCCGTCAAGCATTGACCGCGTTTCATGGCACTTTGTCCTCTGTGCGAGTATAACAAACTGTCCTGAGGGTTTCCTATAGCCTACGGTACCAACTACGCTTCTTGTTCCAATATCAAGGCCAAAAACCAGATTTTCGGGAATCCTGCTCTCACTCATTACCTGCCTCCACGTTATAATATTCTACAAAGCCTCAGACCAAAAGCCCTGCAATCCTAAGTACCATCATTTCCACGGTGATGGTATCATCATTAAATATAAGCACATCAGATTTATTTTTAAATTCATCCTCGCTCAGCTGGTCATCCAAAATACTCTGAATCTTTTCATCCGAATAACCTCTGGAAGCAGAAAGACGTTTTTTCCTTGTTTCTTCAGGGGCATATACATACCATACCTCATCACACTGCTTATGTATCCCCGATTCAAAAATGAGTGCGGACTCGATGAGTACAGCCTCATATTCACCACTTTCCCGTGCCGCTTCAATCCTGTCATTCATTTCCGAAATAACATTCGGATGGGTAATCGAATTGAGCTTTTTCAGCTTTTCCGAATCATTAAATACGATTTTTGCGAGCGCTGCCCTGTTCAGTTCCCCACCTTCGTCAAGGATGTCTGCCCCGCCAAAGCAGTCCATTACCTCCTGATATGAGCATCCGCCCTTTTTCATCTGTTCCCTCGCAATATCATCCGTACTGATGTGTAAAACCGGGAAAAACTGCTCCGCCACTCCGGCAACAAATGATTTTCCGCAGCCTACCCCGCCCGTAAGTCCGATTACCTTCACAGCAGGTCACCTCCGTATATTAATGAGCCTCATACCAGCTCGAACCCATTTCCACCTCTACCTCAAGGCTTACAGCAAGCTCAGCGGCATTTTTCATTTCCTCTGCCATAAGCTCGGCAACCCTGTCCGCCTCATCATTTCTGGCCTCTACCAGAAGCTCATCATGTATCTGAAGTAAAAGCTTCGATTCAAGACCTTCCGCCTTCAGGCGCCCTGCAACCCTAAGCATGGCGATTTTTATAATATCCGCAGCAGTTCCCTGAACAGGCGAATTCATCGCTATACGCTCACCAAACTGCCTCTGCATGAAATTGGCCGATTCCAGCTCAGGGATAGGCCTGCGCCTTCCAAAAAGCGTAACGCTGAATTGATTTGAACGTGCAGAATCAACCAGACCCTCCAGATAGCTTTTTACCCCCGGATAGGTTTCAAAATAGCTCTTTATATAGCTGTCCGCCTCAGCCTTTGAAATCTTTAAACCCTCACCAAGGCCAAAGGCACTTATTCCATAAACAATTCCAAAATTAACAGCCTTTGCCCTGCTTCTCAGCTCCTTCGTAACCTTCTCAAGAGGTACTCCGAATACAGCTGCAGCCGTGGCACGGTGTATGTCCTCAGAATTTTTATAGGCTCCGATAAGCTTCTCATCACCTGACATTGCAGCAAGAATACGAAGCTCAATCTGTGAATAATCCGCATCAATAAAGCAGTATCCTTCCTTAGGCACAAAGACCTTGCGCAAATCGCGGCCAAGCTCAGTTCTTATTGGAATATTCTGCAGATTCGGTTCTGTACTGCTCAGGCGGCCCGTAGCTGTCACTGTCTGGTTAAAGCTCGTATGTATTCTTCCGTCAGCCTCGATATAATCCGCCAATCCGTCAGCATATGTGGATTTAAGCTTGGTCAGCTGCCTGTAGTCCAGTATCTTTTCAATTACAGGATCCTCCGTCTTCAGCTTTTCCAATACCTCGGCTGATGTAGAATAGCCTGTTTTCGTTTTATTCTTTTTATCCAGCGGAAGCCTTAGCTTTTCAAAAAGGATGACTCCCAGCTGCTTCGGTGAATTAATGTTGAACTCCTCACCGCAAGCCTCGTATATTTCCTTTGACAGTCTGTCAATATCCGCGCTCAGCGCAACACCGAAACGTGCAAGCTCATCCTTCAGTACAAGCACGCCCTCGCGCTCCATACCGCACAGTACCGGCACAAGCGGAAGCTCTATTTCATAATAGAGACGCTCCATGCCGCCCTCCTTAAGTGCAGCCTTCATTTTATCACAGCATAAATATGCGGTTCTGGCCTCAAGCGAAACCATCCTTATCAGATTGTCCGGTGAAAGACCTTCGGCCTCCTCAAGGCTCATTTTCCCAAGCAGCTCTGCCTGACTCTTCGGACGGTTTCCAAGTATATGTTCAGCAACCGTCTCATACTCATATTTTCCGGAAAGAGGATCCAGAAGATAAGCCGCTATCGAACAGTCGAAGCAGTTTCCGGCTTCGTCTGTCTGAAGACATTTCATAAGCTTTTTCAAATCCATTACCGCAAGCTCTGTACCCTGCCCTATAAGCCAGCAGATACGCTCTGCTATCAGCTCCGAGGTAACAAAGCCTTCAGCCCTGACATAAACTGTCTTTTCAGCCAGCGAAACAGCCACTCCGAATATCCTTGCGCCTTCACCTGAATTCTTCATTTCTGCTGCGGCAACGGCAATCCCGACCTTCTTCTTTTTAGCGGCCAGCTCGGTAAGTGCTATAAATTCATTCATATCGGATGTGCTTTCATAAACAGCTGATGAAAACTCATCCTTTTCCTCCTCATCAGAAACAGAAAGTGACCTGAATTCCAGCTCTTCAAACTTCTGGTTTGCTGCAGTCCTGTCAAAACGGAGCGCCAGACTCTCCAGGGTTGTATCCTTAAGGTCGATATCCCTTTTTATTGTGGCAAGCTGCTCGCTTAAAAGCGCAGCCTCCTCGCCGACCAGCTCCTCATCGCTCTTTTTCAGCAGGAAGCCGAAGGGTGAACGTGAAATTCCCATTTCCTCCTTCCACTGCTTCATCTTCTCCTTCTGCTGCTTTTCGTCAAGGTCCCTAATATCATCATACAGAGCCCTTACATTTTTATATTTTGCTATAAGAGCAACTGCAGTAGCCGGACCGATTCCCGGCACGCCCTTGATATTATCCGAGCTGTCGCCCTGAAGTCCTTTAAGGGAATTGATTGAAGCCGGTTCAACACCGAATTCTGCCTTTACAAGCTCCGGTGTAAGGTTGAAAACCCTGTCAGGAATACTCCCGTCCGGTACAATCCCATACTTTTTATTCAGCTCGTCAGTTTTTTCCTGTTTCGCATGCATCAGCCAGAGATTTGTACGTTCGGTTACAAGCTGCAGATAATCATTATCCTTTGTCAGGATTCTGACCAGCAGCTCCTTTTCAAACTTTGCAGCCAGCGAGCCGCAGAAATCATCCGCCTCATAATAATCACTCATAAACTGAGGGATTTTCATTGCCGCGAGAATATCCTCACAGTTTTTAAACTGCTGTTTGAGCGGTTCGGGAGTCTCACCGCGGTTTCCCTTATAATCGGCATAGATTTCCCTTCTGAAGGTATTACGGCTCTTATCCCATGCTACCGCAAGATAGTCCGGCTTCTGCTCTTTTATTATTTTGATAAACGTACGCATAAAACCATAAATGGCATTTGTGTAAACGCCCTTCCTGGTCTGCATTATTTTATGATAATACTTCTTTTTCTCCTCATCTGTTTTAGCAAACAGTATCTCTCTGGGAAGATTGCCATAATACTGCGTACTCAAAAGACTTGAGCCATCAATCAAAAGTAAATATTTATCCTTCAAAATATCCTCCGTCCTGCACTGATTAATTAAATAGCATCAAAAGGCCGGCTATAACGAGTCCCAGACCTGCGACACCTGCGATAATGACCGGAAGCCTTACCACAAGCTTTCCTTTGTCCTTTGTATCCGTCAGTCCTACCTTTTTATCAAGTGAACTGATATAGTTGAAATCCTCGGAACCTGTATCATTATCGAGCTGATCCACAACAGAATAAATAACATGATAAAATTCCAATTCATCGCGGCAGTCCTTACAGTTTGCCACATGGGCTATAAAATCCTGACGCTCCACGCCATGCAGCCTGTCTGAAAGAAACAGCTCGACCTCACCCTGAATTGCTCTGCATTTACTGTCCACTTAATGTCTCCAATCTCAGAAGATACGATAATTTCCGCTTAATGCAAGCATTGCAAATAAATATAGGCAATTGTCGTAATATCTGTATTTATCCGTCCTTAATGGAGTTTCCCAGAACCTCTGAACACTGCTTTTTGCTACACGAAGACTGTCCGCATCCGCCAAAGGATTATTGAATATGGCAAGGGCACCCTGTGCATTTGTAGCAACAAGACCAATCGGATGCTTTGCCTTAATATCCTCAACCTCGCGGCCGTCAACCTCATAAACACCGGTACAGTCACCGCCATGCGTATCCTCAAAAAATCTGAGAACCCTGGCAGCGATTTCGGCCAAAGCTTCATTGGAGCCTGACCACTCGGAATCAAGACCGATATTTGCAACAGTTCTGTAGGCATCGCTATAGAACCAGTCATGGCGCTGATTACCATATGCCCTCTCTATAAGCTTATACGGACGTCCGTCATAATATGCGTATTCAGGGCTGAGACCTGTCTGCGGATGGCAGGCCTTTGTCAGATACTGTCTGCTTGCTGCTGCCGCCTTTTTCCAGAAGGACCTGTCCTCACCCTCTGCCCATTTGGCAAAGCAGTCATAAAAATGAGGCAGATGATATGAGGGATCCGTAAACTCTACACAGGGTATGAATTTAATCAGATGATTGTCGAGGTTCCACATGGGTTCACCAAAGCGGCCATTCTCACCATTATGTACACAGGCAGTTAAAATATCACGTGCCTCCTTTGAATAGTTGAAAATACCCTCTCCGTCTCCCCAGCGATGTGATGCAAGGAACAGAGCCATGGCAAAGAATTCCTCACCGTCGGGTGCCGGACCTTCGCCATTCTGTTTTCCGTCAAGAGCACAGGACCAGATAAAATAACCCTTATTCCAATTGGGATTTCTCATCCACATATAGGTCTTTACCCATTTCCATACACGGTCGAAAATCTCTTTTTCATCCATCTGGACGCTCATCATCATTGCATAAGACATTCCCTCTGTACGGACATCATTATTCCCGGTATCGGTAATGTAGCCCATATCATCACCGACATCAAAGTAAAGTCTCTGATCTTCGGGTCCGAAGAAAATGTTATCGAAACATTCCCTGACCTTTTTCTTAATCTGAGCATCATCATATCCCAGTTCAGCAAAAATATTGCGGTATTCCGTTTTTGCTTTATTCATAAATTACATAACCTCCAACGCGGCAGAATTTACACAACATATATTTTTTCCAGGACAAATCCCGGCTCAAGCGCACGAAGCCTGATGCTGTTTACCCCCTTATTAAGGTTAACCTCCACAACAGCCGTCCTCATATTCAGAAGAACACCTATGCACCACTCCCTGCATGAATTTTCGCCGCCCGCAAAATTTCCGGGGACGGTATCGATTTTTACAAATTCACCGTCATTTACCGAAACAAGTGCACTGACGCACGAGCCGGAATATGCCGGATTTGAAGGTGCAACCTGAAGCAGAAGCTTATGCCGTCCTTCATTTTCAACCTCAACCTGATATTCCGCTACAGGACCATTCTTAAAGCAGATGTCCTGAGGATAAGCCTTAAGCGCCGAGCCCTTTTCTCCCGGAAGAAGCTTTCCAAACTCAGGGATGAGCCTGAAGCTACCCTCCTCCGTATCATAGAGCGCCTTATATTCATCAGCGGCAATGACCGTCTCACGTCTTTCAAAATCATCCGGTTTCAGCCTGTCTGAAATCAGAATATCAACTTCACCTGCATTTGTTTTCACTTTGAAGGCAAATTCAGCACCGTTCCTGAATTTTTTAAGGGCTGCCGGCTTCAGCGAAACATAGATGCGGACGTCACTATCTGCCGTCCCCTTAACATGTTTCTGCCATTTAAGCTTTTCCCGGCCGTCACAATTCTTTGCTCCGCGGCAGAAGCTTTCATAGCCTGCCTCATCGGACATAAGCCTTGAAACCTGCTCCCCGTCAGCAAGAAATACAACACCCTCCGGAGCCTCAAGCTCGAATTCAATGGGTGAAGTCCCGGCCCTCGATATTTCAAAGCCGCCAAAGCATTTGTAATCGAAGCCTGTCAGTCTGAGAGGCTTTCTGCACCAGGGGCCGCCGACCGACCATCTTCCGGAATCCACATCCGAAACAATCAGTTCCGCTCCCGATACGGGCTCAACATAGGTCATTTTTGGATTCCTCGAGCCCTCATCATTCCAGTTCTTAAAGCCTATATGTCTCGAAAGACCCATTCCGTACCATTTACCCTCATTAAAGCTGTGGAAAAGACCAACCAGCTCCTTATCACGCTTCAGGCATTCCTTTACCGTATCGGCATAGCTGTTCGCCGATACCCTGCCCTGTTCGGCGCATCTGCGGTTTTTAGCCGCATTTATCCACATCCGGATAAGGTTAAAGGTTTCCGCTGCCTGATAATAAATCAGGCTGACATAAGCATTATAATATTTATGATATGCACCGGTCTCATCCTTCAGCTCCGTATAGAGCATATCAGCCTTTTGTGAAAGAACATTGACAATTGAGAGCACACGGTCTGCCTCTGAAAACTGCTCAAGACTGTAAACCTCATCATTCATTACCTCAGGCTTTACCATGTTGTTCAGTCTGGTATAGCCCTCCGCAAGCTCCCGAAGGATTGCAAGCTTCTCTCCGGGAAGTCCCCTGAACTGCGCATTTATCCAGTCCGTAAGGTACTGTACATAGTTTCCGGGATTTGAAGTTCCGTATTTATCAAAATCATAAGCCAGATCGCAGAAATAGCTTAACGGAAGCTCCTGATTCTTCAGGTCTCCGACATTAACAATCCATATTTCACGGATGCCGTAATCATAACAGGTAGTCATCTGCTCCCATATCTTAGGCAGATAGGAGCTGTTTATCCATTCAAAGGATACGGGCCCGCCATGGTAATCAAAATGGTAATACATTCCGTAGCCGCCCTTATGGTCACGCTTGTCATCGTCAGGCATCAGTCTCAGATTTCCGAAATTGTCATCGCAAAGCATCAGGGTCACCCCATCCAGACCATCCCATTCCTTAAGTCCGGCTGTTTCGGCATCTCCCTTGTAATATTCCTCAACCTCCTTGTAAATGGCAAGCATCATCGGAGGCAGCTGTTTTTTATCCGGAGAATATTTTTTTATCAGCTTTTTCTGACAATTGATGACATCCTTTAAAACATTTATATTATCTATCAGCTTTGCATCCTCAAACAGCTTGGAATCACGCTCCCCGCGCATTCCGACTGTAATGATGTTCTCAAACTTCTCCCTTTCCTTAAGCGAATCGGCCCAGAATTTTGTCACACCCTCACGGTTTGTCACAAAGCTCCATTCTGTTCCGTACTCCTTATGCAAAGGATTCAGCCGCACAAATTCCTCGCCTGCCCTGATACATGGCTCATGATGCGAGGTGCCGAGTACAACACCAAGCTCATCAGCAAGCTCTGCAGTGGCAAGTCCCGGACCGTCCGACCATAAAACCGAGGCCCACATTGCCGGCCACATATAGTTTGCCTTAAGTCTCAGAAGATATTCAAATACCTTTTCATAGCAGTCCCTGTTTTCATCCCCGAAATGGGACTCCGACCAGTTTCCGAAGGCGGGCCATTCATCGTTGATGAAGAAGCCACGGTATTTTACCGACGGCTCCTTTGAAACGCCGCATATACTGTCCTCCTTAACCGTCAGGGTTGTTTTCGTGCTTTCCCTTACCTTTTCAGAGGCAGATACAATTCGGATATTCCTATACTTTACGGGCTCTGTATCGCCCCAATATACCATCGGAGTCACTCCGATCATCTCTGAAAGCTTCAAAAGGCCATAAATCGTACCTCTTTTATCACTACCGGCAATCAGCATGGTATTGCCCTTTATACCGATACCGTAAACCTCCCGCTTTCCGCAGATATCCTTCAGGCTTAAGCCTGCCTTATCTGCTGCCTCGTCAACAAGGCTTCCCCGTCCAAGGGTTCCCGCAATAATCCTGCAGACCGTCTCATCATCAGAGGTCTTTTTCTCATTTTCCTTTGCTATTTCCTTCAAAATCCTTTTTGCTGTCTTTTCATCAGCTTCAATAACAGAAGGGTAAACCGATGATACCTTTTCAATGTCTCCTGCCAGCCAGCCGGCAGCCTTTTTTACACCGCTGAATTCCCCGATATCCAGTACAATCTGTGCGGCGTCCTTTTTTACAACATAAAATGCCATAAAACCGTCTCCATTTCCTTTTTTAGACTTGTCAAAACCAGCAACCGCTTCGCCTGTTACTCTTTAAAAGCCGGCTGCTTTTATATAACAGCAGACATATGACCGTTTCAAGCAAAATGCATTTTTCCCGCTCTTTGCGGAAATATATGCACCCTGCTTCCCCTCTGAAACCGGGCATACAATCCATAGCACAGGTGTCTTCTTTTACTGAACCGCTAAACACAGTTCTCCAGAATACACCATTCTCTATAATAACATTTTTCCTGTTTTTTGTATAGTAATCTTTTTAATATATTAAGCATAAATTCGCTCCTGCAGGTAAACAGCGCAGAAAAATCCCCTTCCTGAATATATACCTGCGATTCTGACCGGGCATAAATCAGGAAGGGGATTTACCTTTTCTTATTCTCTGTTGCCTATTCTCTGTTTCTTATTCTCTATTGCATATATAGTTTATTTTTCTGTTACAGCCTGCTGTTTCCTTTTTCCTGTAAGCGTTCCGTTCTCACAGTCTATCAGAATCGTATCGCCTCTGCCTGCCACGCCCTCAAGAATCAGCCTTGCACTCAGGGTTTCAACATATTTCTGGATATAACGCTTCAAAGGACGTGCACCGTAAACCGGATCAAAGCCGTTGTCTGTGACATACTCAATCGCAGCCGGCGTAAGCTCAAGCTTAAGCTCCCTGTCTGCAAGACGTCTGTTGATATCGTTTACAAGGAGAGTCACGATAGAGCCGATGTCCCTCTTTGTCAATGGCTTGAACATGATGATTTCGTCAAGTCTGTTCAGAAACTCCGGTCTGAAATGGTCACGCAGCTGTTCCATGACATCATTCTGTGCCTCATCGGTAATGATGGTCTCCCACTCATCCGTACCCTCAGCCTTACGCTCCTCCATACCGTCCAGCAGCCCCTCTGCTCCGATATTGGAGGTCATGATGATTATGGTATTCTTAAAGTCCACTGTTTTTCCCAGCGAATCGGTAATCCGTCCGTCATCAAGGCATGCAAGAAGAATATTGAACACATCCGGATGGGCCTTTTCTATTTCATCAAAAAGAACAACACTGTAGGGCTTTCTCCTTACAGCCTCCGTCAGTTGTCCGCCCTCATCGTAGCCTACATATCCGGGAGGTGCTCCGACAAGCCTCGAAACGGAAAACTTCTCCATATATTCACTCATATCGATACGGACAATGTTGGATTCATCATCAAATAAGCTTTCCGCAAGTGCCTTAGCCAATTCTGTTTTTCCGACACCCGTAGGTCCTAAGAAAAGGAAGGAACCGATAGGCTTCGAGGGATCCTTGATTCCGGCCTTGGATCGGATAATGGCCTCCGTAACCTTCTGTACCGCTTCATCCTGTCCTATCACACGCTTATGAAGTACCTCGTCAAGTCTTAAGGTCTTCTGACGTTCGGTTTCAGAAAGCTTTGATACGGGAATTCCTGTCCAACGCGAAATAATCTTTGCTATTTCATCCTCATTAACACTCTCATGTACAAGACTGCCGTCCTTTGCCGCATTCTGGGCCTCGTACTCCTCCAGCTGCTTCCTTAAGGCAGGAAGCTTTCCATATTTCAGCTCTGCGGCCTTTTCAAGGTCATATTTTCTTTCTGCCGCAGCGATTTCCGTATTCAGGGCATCTATTTCTTCCTTCAGCTTTGTAACGTTATCTACGGCGTTCTTTTCATTTTCCCAGCGGGTTTTCATCTGAAGGAATTCATCCCTGAGTCCCGAAAGCTCGTTCTGAAGTGCTTCAAGACGCTCAAGGCTTAAGGAATCCGTTTCCTTTTTAAGTGCAGCCTCTTCAATTTCCAGAAGCATTATCTTCCTTCGCTGTTCATCAAGCTCCGCCGGCATGGAATCCAGCTCTGTCTTTATCATAGCACAGGCCTCATCGACAAGGTCGATTGCTTTATCCGGAAGGAAACGGTCTGAAATATATCTGTCGCTTAAGGTTGCTGCGGCAACAAGTGCCGAATCTGTAATCTTCACCCCATGGTAAAGCTCATATTTATCCTTGATTCCGCGAAGGATCGAAATGGTATCCTCAACCGAAGGCTGTTCTACCATAACAGGCTGGAAACGGCGCTCCAGCGCGGCATCCTTTTCAATATATTTTCTATGCTCATCCAGCGTTGTGGCCCCTATACAGTGAAGCTCACCGCGTGCAAGCATAGGCTTGAGCATATTTCCGGCATCCATCGAGCCCTCTGAGGCTCCCGCTCCCACGATTGTGTGAAGCTCATCAATAAACAGAATAATCCTGCCATCCGATTTGCGGACCTCGTCAAGGACTGCCTTCAGACGCTCCTCAAATTCACCGCGGTATTTTGCGCCTGCCACGAGCGAGCCCAGATCCAGTGCGAAAATAGACTTATCCTTCAGGGTTTCCGGTACATCCCCTGCCACAATCCTCTCTGCAAGTCCCTCAACAACAGCCGTTTTTCCGACACCGGGTTCACCTATCAGCACAGGATTGTTCTTTGTTTTACGTGAAAGGATACGGATTACGTTCCTTATTTCGGCATCACGTCCGATTACGGGGTCCAGCTTTCCGCTCCTTGCCTTTTCAACCATATCCTGGCCGTATTTCTTCAGGGTATCATAGGTTGCTTCTGGGTTGTCCGACTGCACGGTCTGGTTTCCGCGGACCTTTGAAAGCACCCTCAGAAAGCCCTCAAGATTAATTCCAAATGCCTTAAACAGGGGCTTTATATCCTCATTCTGTTTTTTCAGAAGCATAATGAAAAGATGCTCCACCGAAACATAGGCATCTCCCATCGCCTTTGCCTCATCCTCTGCGGCAATCAGGACATCATTCAGGGATTTACTTACGGTCACCTGATAATTTCCGGTCACCTTTGCGTTTTTATCCAATATCCCCTCAAGCTGTGCCTTAAAGGAATCAAGATTTACACCCATCTTCTCAAGAAGCCCTGCAATAAGGCTGTCCTCTATGGTAATAAGTGAATACAGAAGGTGCTCCTGGTCAATTTCAGAATTGCCATATGTATTTGCAAGCTTCTCACAGGCCTGCAGTGCCTCCATTGACTTCTGTGTAAACTTATTGATATTCATAAAATCACCCCTTTATCCTTTTCCCTCGAGTCTGTATATCTGCTCGCGGATTTCCTGCATTCTTGCGTCAAGGCGTGCATTTTCCTGAGCGCAGTCGCTCAGCTCCCTTGCCAGGATTTCCGCCTCATCGTCCGGAATATACTTCTTGTATCTCAGCTTGTGCTCAAGGCTGGCCCAGAAATCCATGGCAATTGTACGGAGCTGCACCTCAACCTTTGTCAGACGTTTTTCGTTCTGCAGGAAAATAGGCACCTCAACAATCAGATGAAGGCTTCTGTAGCCGCTTTCCTTAGGATTCTTTATATAATCCTTTTTTGAAACCAGCGTGACATCGTCCTGCTGAAGCAGACAGTCCGCCAGCATATAAATATCATCCAGAAATGAGCATATGACGCGTACTCCTGCAATATCGTTAATTCTCGCATCAATCGATTCTATATCAAGAGGTATGTTTTTCGTCCTGATTTTTCTCATGATGCTTTCAGTGGATTTAATCCTTGTCTTTATCGTTTCTATCGGATTTCTGTCATATCTGAGTGAAAATTCCTCATTTAATACCTTAAATTTTGTTTCAACCTCATAAATTGCACACTGATAATATGTAAACAGCTTCTGAATAGGTAATGTATTCGTATTCAGAATGTCCAGAAATTCATCGGAGAACAAAGTATTTCGTATAAGATTCTCGTTCATAATAGGCATATGTGCCGGAAATCCCGGAAGCATGCGCAGCTCCGAGGCCAGTTCTTCAAACCCGTTATCCATTCACCATACCCTTCCTTTCCTCTCTATTAAAGCTGATAAACGAATTATACTACCAATTGTTAGCACTGTCAATAGGTGAGTGCTAATTCGCATTTTTAGCAAATTAGACTCCATTATTTCCGCAAAATAAAAAAATAGGGCTGTCGCACAAAAGTGCGGCAGCCGCTTATCTGATTTTATAATTTGGGAGTCAGAAGAACTGACGCCCTTTTATTATTCTACTGAAAGGATAAAGTAATAAACAGGCTGGTCACCGGGATGTACCTCAACGTCAAGCAGCTTATGCTTTTCGGAAATGATATCCGCAATCTTCTGCGCATCCTCTTCCGTTGCGTCCTGACCGTAGTAGATGCTGATAAGCTCGCTTTCCTCGTCAATCATGCTTTCAAGCAGCTCAACACTTACCTCTGTAATATCGGCACCCGTGCTCTTTATCGAATGGTCATCAAGACCCATGAAATCGCCGCTCTTAATCTCCATTCCGTCTATATGTGTATCACGTACTGCATATGTGACAGAGCCTGACTTAACACGCTCCATTGCCTCACGCATCAGAGCTTCGTTTTCGGGAACACTTTTTCCGGAAACATAATTGATCAGTGCTGAAATTCCCTGTGGAACTGTCTTCGAAGGAATAACTACAATGTTCTTGTCCTCTGTCATTGCCTTTGCCTGGTCTGCGGCAAGAATGATATTCTTATTGTTCGGGAAAATAAAGATTGTATCGGCATTTACCTCATCAATGGCATTCAGCATATCCTCGGTACTGGGGTTCATTGTCTGACCGCCTTCTATGATATGGTCAACACCCAGCTCCTTAAATATCTCATTTACGCCTTCACCGATGGAAACCGCAACAAAGCCTGTTTCCTTGCGGGGACCGGGATCCTTCTTCTCGGGCTCGGTGGCAGGAGCAGTCTCCGCACCGACAGCCTTTGCAGCCTCTATGCCAAGCTTCTCGTTATGCTCCTCACGCATATTATCAATCTTCATACGTGAAAGCTGGCCAAAGGTAAGGGCCTTCTGGATGGCAAGTCCCGGATCGTTTGTATGGACATGTACCTTCACAACATCATCGTCTGCAACACATACAATTGAATCACCGATAGACTCAAGGAAGGACTTGAACTGTCTCTCGTCCTTTTCGGTAAACTCCCTGTTTTCAAGTAATATGATGAATTCCGTACAATAGCCGAATTTAATATCTGCGGTTGAAATATTTTCAGTGCTGATGTTTCCTGATTTCTGTGCAGCAGGTGCCTTAGCCGGGGCAACAGCCTTCATTTCAACGGGCTTACCGCAAAGAACCGCATAAGCTCCCTTCATTACCTCCATAAGCCCGCGTCCGCCTGAATCGACAACACCTGCCTCCTTCAGAACGGGCAAAAGCTCCGGTGTATAGTCAAGTACCCCGTCCATATGACGGATTACCTTCTCGCCGAATTCCTTCAGATCCTCAGTTACACCAACAAGATCTGCAGCCTTGTCGGCACCGCCCTTGGCAACTGTAAGGATTGTACCCTCCTTCGGCTTCATAACTGCCTTATAAGCAGTTTCAACAGCTCTCTGGAAGGCATTTGCCATGGTTTCCACGTCGATTGTTTTAGCCTCACGGATAACCTTTGTAAAGCCACGGAGAAGCTGAGAAAGAATAACACCTGAATTTCCTCTCGCTCCACGGAGTGAACCGCTTGAAATAGCCTTGGCGAGCTCATCCATTGTAGGATTTTCAAGCTTATTCACCTCTGCTACGGCCGACATTATCGTCTTGCTCATGTTTGTACCTGTATCTCCATCCGGAACAGGGAAAACATTCAGCTCATTTATTATTTCCTTCTGAGATTCAAGGCCGGCTGCTCCACCCAAAAACATCTTTTTCAGCAGCTCAGCATCAATCTTTTTTATCATTACTTATTCCTCCATCAATCTATTACCCTTACACCTTCTACGAAGATGTTTATTTTTTCAACCTTAAGTCCGGTGAATTCCTCTACCCTGTACTTAACATTTTCAAGCAGATTTTCACACACTGAAGGAATATTAACGCCATAGGTAACAATGATATGAAGTTCAATGGAAATTTTGTTATTCTCAAGCTTTGCTGAAACTCCGTCACGCAGATTTTCAACCTTTAACAGCTTTGCAAGTCCATCACGAACATTTTTCGAAGCCATGCCGACAACGCCAAAGCACTCAATTGCTGAAGCGCCTGCACACTTTTCAATGACTTCATTACTTATCATAACCTCTCCGAGGCCTGTATCTAAATTTCCGTTCATACTCTGTCCTTTCCCTGCATTTTACATATATCGTTAAACATCAGTAATAAATATTTACAACATGCTAAGGTATTATACTCTATTCAGGCGGTTTTGGCAATGGTTAATATTTCATTCCGATAACACGGTATCCCTCCGCCGTCTTTCCAAGGCAGATGTCTATATTATCATGATACGGCTCTCCGCCATCAACATAATCAGCTTCAACCGATACAATCACCTTTTCCTCAATTGATGAAATATCAGCCTGATAGGTTGCGTCCATCTCGTCCATTTCCTCCTCTGTCGGAGTCCGTGCTTTTCCGACCTTTAAAGCAATCTCCTCCGCAGGAATGTTTTCGTCCGGATTCTCCCGGTAATACAGAATGGAATAAACAACATCCTCCTCATATTCCTCATCAATGGCAAGGCATGAAACCATGGTATATACATCATATTTCAATGTACTTGAAATAAACAGTTCGGCAATTTCCTCCGCCGTTTCTTTTCCGGTAAACTGATAAAAATATTCCTCAAAATCAGCTAATTCCGGATCAAGCTCGTCAAAGAAATCGTAGTATTCAACGCCGCCCTCATATCTCTCAACCTCTGTCAGATAGCAGTCATCAAGAGATGCAAGATAGAACCTGTCACCGTATTTTCCTACGCCGACATAAAAGTACAGGACATATTTACCCTGTTTTTCAACATCTGCCTCTGCCTTTACACAGAAGCACTGATAATCAGTAAACTCAGTTTCCTCTTCACTGACCGCAAACCAGGAATTGCTGAACAGCTCGTCCTCGGTAACCCTGTAGCCTCCGATTGCCTTAACCTTCAGCTCAGTATGAATGCCCTTCCTCTCGGCATGCTTTTTATGAAGGTCAAGCTGGAAGCATAATTCATCAAGTGACTCCCTCGTATCGTCACTTATAACAAGTATATTGTCAATGTAACGCTTCGAATCATAATTCAGCAGGGACTTAATGGTGTGCTCAGCAGAATAAAGCGCTGCATCCGTTGTATCCGTGAAGCCGATAATAAGATCATCCTCGGTTACAACATCATAATACGAGTATTCCGACGGATCTGATGCCGGAACATATTCCTGCACCTCCGACGGTTCCTTTTCCTGCCCGTCAGAAGTACCCTCCCTGTTTTCATCAATATCCGGCTGCATGCTTTCAGGCTCCGGTGTCCCGGTTACCGCTGAAAAGCTTCCCGAGGAATTTGCCGCACCACCGGGATTTTCAGACGGCTTATCATCAGACTCGGCCGTAATGCTGTCCGGAACCTTCTCCGGCTGAACTGCAGGAGCCTCGGTAGCAGTAGGGGCAGTATTTATGTCATTAGCTTCTTCACTTGAACATGCAACAGCTGAAAACAGCATGGCACAAACCATGAGTAATAGTAAAAATCGTTTATGCATATATGTACCTCCCGTAAGCAATTATACTATACGTTGTTTGCACTCGTTAATACAATGACCGGGGTGTCAGATATACAGACTCGCCCTGATACATTTATCATATAATAGTTTATTTTACTCAAAAAGTCAAATATGCCTGCACGGCGGTGCCCATTTCCCCTTGACAACCCAAGTCGGCAGAATGTACAATAATCCTGCCCTATGGCAATAGATGAAGGGCCCATATTACATTAAAGAAAGGTCGTAAACTGATTTGAAGGTTGTATTAGTCAGACATGGTGAAACGGATTGGAACAAGCTTTGGCGCATGCAGGGCGGAACCAATACGGATATAAACAAAAACGGTGTGGCACAGGCGGCAGCAAAGGCCGGTTTTCTCAGGCATTTCGGCTTTGACTATGTTTTTTCCAGCCCATTAAGACGTGCAGTCCACACCGCAGAAATAATTATGAAGCCTGCCTGCCCCTTTGAGCAGGACTTTGACCTGAACCCGGTTGTATGTGAAAACGGTATTGACATAAATAATATAATACATGACTGCAGAAATATTTACATTGATCCGCGATTATGTGAGCTTCATTTCGGCATAAATGAAGGCCGCTTTCCTAAAGACAGGCTTCCGGGTACATCATATTTCTTCGACGCTCCAGAAAAATATGTGCCTGCCGAGGGCGGCGAAACACTTCAGGAATTTATCGTACGCGTAAAGGACTTTATCAGCTCGGTATTAATTCCTCTTTCAGTCAGGGAGCCTGAGGCTGTTGTACTTATCACCGGTCACGGGGCACTGAACAAATGCTTTTCGCTTTGTGCAAAAAATAAGGAAATAAAGGATTTCTGGTCAGGCAGCCACATCCACAACCTTTCCCATGCAATATATGAGGTTAAGGACAACGCCATGACCGAGATACAGGACTTTACGGATTAAAAAAGCAAAAATAGTCCATTTTATAGCAAAATAATTACTGTAAAATAATCGTAGTACACTATCGGTTAATTATCACGGATATGTGCTGCGATTTTTAAATACAGATTATGCGGATGTTTACAAAATGAAGAAGGAAGCATTATTTATCGGCGGAACCGGTACCATCAGCATGGCAATAACAGAGCTGCTGGTCACAAAAAAGGACTGGCATCTCACCGTATTAAACAGAGGAACAAGACATCAGGAGCTGCCCGGCGGTGTAGACGGGATTACGGTTGATATCAACGATGAAGAGGCCGTTGCCGCTGCCCTTTCAGGCAGATTTTTCGACAGCGTATGTGATTTCATCGGCTTCGTACCCGAACAGCTTGAGCGCGATTACAGACTTTTCAGGGACAGGACGGCACAGTTCATGTATATAAGCTCTGCCTCCGCGTACAACAAGCTTCCCTCCGATTATATAATTACCGAAGGAACGGCTCTCGCAAACCCCTACTGGGAGTATTCAAGAAACAAGATTGCCTGTGAGGACTTCGTGAAACGCCGCTAAGGATACTCTGCTTGCAAAATAAAATCTTTTTCGTGACAATACAGCATTTCAGGTGTACACTATATTTAATTTTTCAAATCGGGTTTGCGGAACAAAAACCACAAATATATATTGTGGTGCATTGAAAACCGGTTTACGAATTATAATTATTTGAAAGGATCCGTGTAAAAAACCATGAATCAGTATACCAGATTTAATTTGCCTATATGCCTGACGGTCGAGGACGATGCTTTTATGTACTCTGATGAGATTGTCAGGACATATCTCCCCGAAATCACCGGTCAGAAGGCACTTGTCGTTTCCGAGCCCTTCCTGATTACAACATTTGATACAAAAATCAATGAAATAAGCCATGATTTCGGTGGCTGCGAAATTTACCCCATAGGTGATGCAAGCTATGATGAGGCTGTTGCTATCGCGAAAAAAATCTGCATGGAGGACATTAAGGTAATAATAGGCTTCGGCGGAGGCCGCGTACTGGATATCGCCAAGTATGCCGCCCACGTAAGTAAGGCAGTGTATATCTGCATGCCTACCTCCTTAAGCAACGATTCACTTGCCTCCCCCTTCTCCGTCCTGGTAACCGAGGGCAGTGCAAGGAAAACGCTTCCCTGTAAAATACCTACGGCTATCATCGTTGACACAAATATGATTATCACCGCTCCGCTGAACCAGACGCTCTCCGGAATAGGCGATACAATATCAAAGCATACCGCACTGTTCGACTGGCGCTATGCCGTTAAGAAAACAGGCTCAAGAGTTGAGGATTTCGCCTATGCCCTCAGCCGTATGGCCTATGATTCGGTTTATCACTGTGATGAAAAGGATATTCACAGCAGAGTTTTTATAAGAATTCTGTCCCGTGCCCTCGTAATGGGCGGACTCGCAATGGAAATAGCAGGCTCATCCAGTCCCTGCAGCGGTTCCGAGCATCTCTTCATGCATGCAGTTGAGGAGTATTACCCGGAGGTTAAGCTGAACCACGGACTCGGTGTTGCCATGGGCAGTATTCCCGCATGTATTTTCCAGGGCCAGAGTGAAAAAGACCTCATCCGCTTCTTTAGGCATTACGGGCTTGATTTCAATCCGAAGTCCTATGGTATAACAAAAGAAATGTTTGCGGATATGTGGCTTAAAGCAAGGGACATCCGCCCCGGACGCATCTCAATCCTGACAGATACTAAATATGATGTAGGACAGCTGAATGATATTTACGATATGATGGTGGAAGAAGCAAAATGAGAACAGGACTAATCTTTGATATGGACGGAACCCTGTGGGATTCCTCAGAAAATGTTGCTAAATCCTGGACTGAGCAGGTCAAAATATCAGGCTATGACCGTCCTGAAATCACTCAAAAGGATATAATGAGTGTTATGGGACTGACAATGGATAAAATAGCAGATATCATATTTGCCGGTCTTTCAAAGGAGGAGCGTTCAAGGCTTTTAGAGGAATGCGGTAATCACGAAAATGACTACTTAAGAGAGCACGGCGGCATTCTGTATCCCTCGTTAAAGCACACGCTTGCCGTACTTTCACAAAAATACGACCTTTTTATCGTCAGCAACTGTCAAACGGGATATATAGAGGCTTTTCTGGACTATTACGGTTTTTGGAAATTCTTTAAGGATATAGAGTGCTACGGGAACAATCTTTTGGAAAAGGGTGACAACATAGCACTTGTCGTGAAGCGTAACGGATTGAAGCGCGCCTTCTACATCGGTGATATACAGGGTGATTATGATGCGGCCGCCAAAGCCGGAATCAGCTTTATACATGCAAAATACGGTTTCGGAAAAATCAGCCGGCCTGTACCGGAGCTGAAAAAATTCAGTGATTTACCGGAGCTTTTGAAAAAGGTATATGCACCGAAGCTTAAAATATGAAAGAGTAAAATTTAAGGACTGACTAAAAAAAAAAGATTATAATCGAGTAGGAGGCGGTGACTAACCGCCGTCCTCTCACAGCACCGTACGTAC
>JAZQNG010000083.1:0-38494 GCA_045627205.1 Lachnospiraceae bacterium | reverse complement strand
TCAGCTTTCTTAGGATTGTTCGAGAGCAGACCTTCCATATCGATATAATAGCTCAGTCCTGCAACCTCCTGTACGTACATAATTCCGATTTGGAAATTCATGGGATTTTTATTTGCCTCAGAGGCGAGATATTCAGCTCTCTTTAACTTACTTCCGTGCAGGTCACTTATGTTGTTCATTGTGGCAAGCTGTTCCTTGATTTTATCGGCGAGATAGTCATCCTGAGCGGATGAGTTGTAGCCGAGAAGTATGTCGGTGGTAATCCCCAGTGCCTGAGCAATCGGAACGATCATGGATACATCGGGAAGTCCGGCCTCGGATTCCCATCTGCTTACCGCCTGGGGCGTTACACCAAGCATCGAGGCAAGCTCGTCCTGTGTAAATCCTTTGTTTTTTCTATAGTTTCTGATATTTGCTCCTAAATTGTTTTCCATAGTTGATTCTCCTTTTCAATGTTTTTTAAAAACCTTCACAATTATGCTTCTGCGGTGGTTCATGTTAATGGAAGGGTTTTGATGTGTTCAAAATAATCTGCAGTTTTATCTTGTGATTTTATTATATCAGAAGCGGGGAAATTTACAATCAATGAGACATTGAGTTATATGCAACGGAGGCTTGAAAGATATAACATATTTACAATAATTATACTTGTATGGTATGGGGAAGATGGTATAAAATACTTATATGGTTTTATATCAATGCAGTTCAGGTCTGGAGCGACAGAGGAGTATGCTTATGAAGTTATATTTGGTAAAACCGGATTTACGCCCAAGCGAGAGAAGGAAGGGCTATGCCACCAGGATGCTGCAGTTTATGCTTGAACAGGCTAAAATGAAGCATATATATCATGTCCTTATCGGCGTTCATGACGGGAATATCGGTTCCTGGAAAACGGTTGAAAAATGCGGCGGTGTTCTTGAAAATGTTGTTAATGCCGAGGGTGACTCGGAGCCGATTCGCAGATATTGGATTACAATAGATAAATAAAGCGTGTCAATCAGACCGAAGGCGAGTACATATATTAAAAAGGAGAGTACATTATGGCATCAGGCATTATTCATTACGCAATTACAAACGAGATTATAAAAAGACAAGTTTTCAGCAATCCGGGCAGGCTCCTGCTTGGCGTGGTGCTGCCTGACTACGGTTATCAGGGCAACAGCCACTTGAAGCTTCCTGTTGCCGGAGGGCATAAGAGAACCTATGACTTTGAGGGGTTCAGGGAGATGTTTGGTGAACTGATGCGGACAGATGAACTTTATCTGGGCTATTATCTTCATCTGGTACAGGACATTCTGTTCCGCCATTTTCTGTTTGACAGGTATCACTGGGACCCCACTGTTCCGGAAAATACCACGAAGCTGAACCGCGATTATGAGATAGGGAATGCCTATGTGGTGCAGAAGTACCAACTGCAGAATACGCTGACGCTTCCTGCTGATTTTGAAAATGAGGCGATTAACAGGATATGCAGGTTTGACCTGACGAAGCTGCAGGAGAGCATGGATGCATATTTTGATTCGCAGGATGACGGGGATATTTTCTTCTTTACGAAGGATATGACGGATGAGTTTATTGCTGAAGCAGCGGATTATTGTCTGAAGGAGATTACCAATCTGCAGGTTTATTGGAAAGATGCTGCCAGTTTATTTTCGGGTGGAAATATTTCTGACCTGCAGCAAAACACTTCAGACTTATGTTCGGCTTCGAAAAAACCGGACGTATATGGCATGTACAGCGGCTGCGCGGATTCTTATGTGCTTGCATGGGACAACAAACCGAAGTCGCTTCTTGAGACAACTCTCAATACAAGAGACCTCGGAGGCTACAGGATTGCGGGTACAAAGGAATATACAAAATATAACAGAATATACCGAAGTGACCTTGCGAAGGAGCCTTCGGAAGGGGACATTGATTTCTTAAAGAAGAACGGGATTACAACAATAATCGATCTGCGCCTTGAAGCGGAGGCACAGAAGGCAGCGAACGGCTTTGCCAGTGCCCGCGGTTTTACGTATTTTAACTTTCCGAATGTAGAGGGGAGCTATCTGCCCACATCTGTCGATGAGATTCCTCACAGCTATCAGGTGATTGCTGAATCCCGCTCAATGACGCAGGTAATGAGGACAATTGCCTATGCGCCTGCGGGCGTGATGTTCAACTGCTCTGCGGGAAAGGACAGAACAGGTACGACCTCGGCGGTTCTGCTGTGGCTGTGCGGTGTGAGCACGGAGGATATTATTTACGATTATATGATCACGAAGCAGACTAATGCGGAACGTTTTAAGCGTGTAAAAGTGAATTTCCCGGATCTTGACATCAACGTTGTGATTCCAAATGAGAATAATATGCGTGAATTTCTTAATATAATGACCGACAGGTACGGCACGGCGGAAAGATATTTCTCATCGCTGGGGATTACTGAGGACGAGCAGCAGAGGATTATTGAAAAGCTGACGAAAAACTTGTGAGGAGGAATTATATGAAGCGAAAAAAGCTTAATCGGGATGGCTGGGGATTCCAATACTTCCCTTATTATCAGATGAGAGTGGACTGTGAGAGCTTCCATGGGCTGGTGTGCTATATTAAGCTTGTTGATGGAGCATATCAGTACTGGGATACTCCGATTGCGGGACATGTGGCAGTCTGTGGCGGGGGTATGTCCTGGCTGCAGATGATTCCTGACGGGCAGAAGAGGCTTATTACCACGATGTATTTCCGTGACGGTGCTGTGGATGAGTTCAGAACCAATTACCCCGATTGGGCAAGAGACGAGTTATGCCCTTCAGTGTGGTATGTGGATGTCACTGAGGGCTATGATATCGATGAGAACGGAATCGCTGTTTATACAGATAAATATCTTGATGTTATATTCTTTCCTGAGGGTGAGATTTCAATTTCCGACAGGGATGAACTCGATGAGGCATATAAAAGCGGAGATATTACGAAGGAGCAGTATGAATCAGGTATTGCCGAGGGTGACGCCATCGTAAAGGAACTGTGCGGTGATATTAAGGCGACGGCGCATATGTGTGCCGAGGTCAGGAGAATCGTTGATGAGCGGATACGTGAAGGCTATAGGCCGATGTATTATTTCCCACCCTTAGGGGAGCAGGGGACTTTGGCTGGTAAGCCGGTTACGGCACAGGCTTATGTCAGAACTGCAGCTCCGGAGGATGCTGAAAGACTGCTTGAAATCTATGCACCATATGTTACCGACACGGCCATCACCTTTGAATATGAGGATTAAAATGAAAATTGGTTTTTTAAGTGATAAGAATTTTACGTCAAAGCTGCTTGGCCTTGCTATGCCGATAACCATTCAGCATCTGATGGTGGCTTCTGTTGCGGTGGCGGATGCGCTTATGCTTGGAAGTGTGGAACAGAACCAGATGTCTGCGGTATCGCAGGCCACACAGATACAGTTTATCCAGAATATAGTTATGTTTGCCATCATAGCTGCAGCCTCAGTACTTGGTGCACAATACTGGGGCAGGGGCGATAAAAGGAGCGTTAACCAGATTTTCTGCATAGCTTTAAGAATCTGTACTGTTGTTTCGATAGTGACCTTTGTCGGATGTGTCTTTTTCCCACGGGCTCTGATGTACATTTTTACGGATGTTGAGGAGCTTGTGGATATCGGTGCCGGATATCTGGAGCTGGCGGGCTGGTCGTATCTGCTTACAGGGATTTCACAGTGCTATCTGACACTGATGAAAATCACCGAAAATCCTACGGCGACAGCAAAAATCAGTGCAGCAACGGTTGTCATAAATATTGCTCTGAATGCAGTTTTTATCTATGGACTTTTAGGTGCTCCGGCAATGGGAATGCGTGGGGCTGCGCTTGCTACATTAATTGCAAGGATTGTTGAAATGCTGCTGGCAGTAGGGCTGACCTTTGGGAAAAAATATTTTACGCCCAGTCTGAAATATCTTTTCCGGTTTAATAAAATACTGTCAAAGGATTTTTCAAGGTGTGCATGGCCGTTAATCGGCGCCTCCATATTCTGGGGTGTTGGTTTTACCTCCTATACCGCCTTTATGGGGCATCTGGGAAAGGATGCGGCAGCAGCAAACTCAATAACGGCTGTTGTCAGGGATATGGTCTGCTGTGCCTGTGACGGAATATCAAACGGTGGCGGAATCATGGTTGGCAATGAGCTTGGAACCGGAAATCTTGAAAAAGGTAAAAAATATGGTGACTGGCTGGTAAAAATAGCCTTTGCACTTGGAATTATCTCTACCATAATCATGCTTGCACTGACTCCAATAGTTGTATCACTGGTTAAGCTTTCAACGGAGGCAAGGGGGCTGCTTGTCGGAATGATGCTTATCATGGGAGTATACATGATAGGACGTGTGGTAAACACTATTATCATAAATGGAATATTCGCTTCAGGCGGAGACACCATGTTTGATATGTATTCACTGGCAGTAACAATGTGGGGCATTGCGGTTCCCTTAGCTGCTGCCGGAACATTCCTGTTTGACTGGCCTGTCTGGGTTGTATATGCCTGCACCTGCCTCGATGAAGTCGGAAAAATACCGTGGGTTATAATCCACTATAAAAAATACAAATGGGTCAAGGACCTGACCAGGTCCTTTGATTCCCCCCTTGGGGACGGTTCCTAAATGTACGTTTATCTGTCCCTTTTTGCATGGGGGACGGTTCCTAAATTTACAATACCTGTCCCCAAAAAGCACAGAACCTGTCCCCAAAAAGCACAGAACCTGTCCCCTTAAAAAAAGCTGCCGGATTGCTCCGACAGCTTTTTAAATATTGTGTCTATTAGAAAATTATCATAACCTGTGAAAATTTAACGGTCAGCTTTTCAATCTTTTTCATTTGCAAGCATGAAGTATGTTGCGATACCGAGAATCAGTGCGCATGCAACTGTTCTGAGTTCAACTGAACCGAAGGTTACGGTCAATCCGCCAACACCTACGATAAAGATAACACATGCGGTGTAGAGGTTTCTGTTCTTGTTGAGGTCAACATCCTTGAACATCTTGAAGCCTGAGCTTGCAATAAAACCATAAAGGGCAATACAAACACCACCCATTACACAGGAAGGAATTGTCTCGAGGAAGGCAACAAGAGGAGTGATGAGTGAAAACAGGATAGATGCGAATGCAGCACCCCAGATACTGATTGTAGAAGCATTTCCGGTAAGAGCTACACAGGCGATAGACTCACCATATGTTGTGTTGGGACAGCCGCCGAAGAAGGTTCCGACCATTGAACCGATACCGTCGCCAAGAAGTGTACGGTCGAGTCCGGGCTCCTCTAAAAGATCAGTACCGATGATGGATGAAAGATTCTTATGGTCTGCAAGATGCTCAGCAAATACTACGAAGGCTACAGGGAAATATGCACCGAAGAGTGTAATGATGTAGCTGAATGTAACGCCTGACCAATCTGCCTCAAGGAAGGAAAAATCAGGAAGTGCAAATGCAGAGGTCATATTTTCGAAGGCTGAATAATTGATAACGATGATATCTGAACAGCCGGAATTATTTCCGATAACATAAAGTAAGGATGCAACTGCATAGCCGGCAAAGATACCGACCATGAAGGGAATCAGCTTCAGTGTTTTCTTTGCGTATGTTGATACAAGCATTGAAACAAACAGTGTGATAAGTCCGATAAGCAGACAGATATTCGTGGATCCGCTTCCTTCAGCACTTGATGATGTAAGAAGGCTTACAGCATAGCTTGAAAGTGAAAGTCCGATGATAACGGGAGGCATGATTTTCGAAATCCATTTAACTCCAAAGAATTTAACAATAAGTGATATAACAACATAGACAAGGCCTGCGATTACGGCACCGATGATAAGACCTGCATAGCCGATTGAAACGGTTGCTGCTCCGGCGAAGGCTGAAAGCATGGGTCCGATAAAAGCAAAGGATGAGCCAAGGAATACAGGACTTGAATTCTTAGTAAACAACAGATAAACGATTGTTCCACATCCTGCTCCGAAAAGTGCTGCTGAAGCAGAAAGTCCATTGCCGACTGCGGCGGGAACTGCAATGGTAGCTACCATGATGGCAAGCAGCTGCTGGATAGCTGAAAGAATGATAACAGATACCGGCGGCTTCTCTTTGATGCCATAAGTGAGATTTACAGCGGGTTTACTCATGATTGTTTTCCTTTCTGGAATGTATTTTTTTCATAGGGAAGACTTCTCCTCGCATGCCTTCATTTTTGGCACACCTTCCCCTTTGTTAATATATACTTTTTTGGGGGCGATTTCAAGGTAAATTTCTTTTTTTAAATGAAAAAATGGAGTTTATTCCAAATCATCCGCATTGACATAATCTGCTATATGTGATACTCTTTTTCAAACAGTATTTCTGACACTGAAATTTTGAAAATGATTGAGGTAGAAGATGAAAAATAAAATCATAAAGGCTGTGTCTGCCGCAATATTCTGGATTGGTATCTGGTTTCTTGCCGCAACACTGATTAACAAAGAATTGATATTTCCCTCCCCTGTAGCGGTTGTCGTAAGACTGGGGAATCTTGCTGTCACCGGTTCATTCTGGATAAAAACGCTCATATCGGTTTTAAGGGTGCTTTTCGGATTTATCACAGGGTGTATCCTGGGGACACTTCTTGCTGTTATTTCTTCGGCTTCCGAATGGGCGGAGGCTGTTATTACTCCTTTTATCAGGATGCTCAGATCGACCCCCGTCACCTCCTTTATTATCCTTGTTATGCTATGGATAAGCTACGATTTTGTGCCTGTTTTTATTGCAGGTCTTATGGTTGCGCCTGTTATGTTTATGAATCTGAAGGAGGGAATTTCGGAAACGGACAAGGGACTTTTGGAGGTTGCCCGCGTATTTCGATTTGGAAGGAAAAAGATTGTCAGAACAGTCTATATCCCATCAGTTAAGCCTTATTTTGTGTCCGGAGCCGTTACCTCGCTGGGGCTTGCATGGAAGGCGGGAATTGCGGCAGAGGTAATCTGCCTCCCATCAGCTGCAATCGGACGTGAAATGTATTATTCGAAGCTTTATCTCGAAACTCCGGACCTTTTTGCGTGGACAGTTGCAGTTGTGTTATTAAGCTATATTTTTGAAAAGCTGCTTGGCGGACTGATGCAGTCAGCAAAGCTTGAAAAGGAAGAAAACAAAGGAAATTATAAAGCAAAGAATGATATTCGGCCTGATGAGGCTGATAGAGTGGCGGATGAGCTGCCTATGGTCAGACCCCTGGATGGTTCGTCTGTATGCGGTCAAAACAGGAAAAAACAGAATGGAAATGAAGACAGAAAAACTGTGCTTTCCATTAAAAATCTGACGGTTTCGTACGGCGATAATCACGTAATTGATGGTCTTTCAATGGATATCCATGAAGGTATAACCTGTATAATGGGAAAAAGCGGAAGGGGAAAGACCACACTTCTGAACAGTATAGCCGGACTTGTTCCTCTTCAGGGAGGAGTAATTGACGGCATGCCAAAAAGTCCGTCGGTCATGTTTCAGGATGACCGCCTTTTCCCGTGGCTGACAGCCCTGGAGAATATTTCTGTGGTTAATAACGATGTAGAGGCTGCAAAGAAGCTGCTGAAGGCAGTAGAACTTGAGGCTGCTGCTGATAAGCATCCTTCGGAGCTTTCGGGCGGTATGCGCCGTCGTGTGGCACTTGCCAGAACCTTAAGCTTTGATTCAGATATGATGATACTGGATGAGCCATTTAAGGGGCTGGATTCACTTCTGATAAGCAGGGTGGCAGAGCTGATTATTGATAAAGACGTGACGACACTTGTTGCCACACACGCTGAAGAGGATGCTAGGCTGCTTGGAGCTGAGAAAATATTATTAAGCTAAGAAGGATTTTTGACCCCGTCCCCATAGGGTCAAAAATCCTTCTTAGCTTATGTCAGGCTGTGAGCCACGCTGATGAAGTTTCCTGTTATGTTGACATTCGCCCGTGCGCCTGAAATGAGCGGCATCTGGGGCGGGAGATGACCTATGTCAAGGTCCATGATAATCGGAACGTTGTATTTACCTAAAATGTCGGTAACTGCGTTGAAACGGTTTGATGGGCCGAAGGCTTCATTGAAATGTGCAGGGCGTCCGATAAGGAAGCCGCGTGCATTTTCAAACCAGCCGGCATTGTCCATCTGCCAGAGGGCACGCCTGATGGCGAATACATTCAGGTCGCAGGCCTCAAGGAACCAGATGATGCCGTCCTTGTTATATTTACCGTTAAATTCCCTTACATGGTCAAATCGTGTACCTGTGAGGGTGACAAGACAGTCAAGACAGCCGCCGAGAAGCCTGCCATGGAATTCACTGCTTAATGAGGATACATCCTTCGTCTTAGTATAGCATTCAGGCGCCGAAGGTCCATAAAAGGTGCCGTTTATATAAGCACTCAGCCTGAAGGGCTCAACATCGTTCATCGGAGCGAATGGATTCTCTTCGGTCCGCAGGCTTTCAAGTTCAAATCGGTTGTAATTGAATACGGTCAGTTTTTTTCCGCATAGCATATCAAATGTATCGCTGATATAAGGATGTGGCTTCAGGTCACCGAATTTTGGTGCATTAGGCCCGTATATGGCAGCGGTATCGCATAATGTAGGCAGGGTAAAGGTCAGGTTTGTATTGTCTGAAAAACCCAGAAACCAGTGAGGCACTGCCGCAGCAATACCCTCAAAATCAACATATTCCAGGTCTTCACACATTGTCTCTCCGCCACCTGCGGAAATGATGACGTCTGCTTTTGAATTGCAGAAGAAATCGTTTATTTCCTCACCGCATTTTTCGGGGGTGTTGCTCTTGCCGATGCCACAGCTGCAGTAAACATTCGGACCGATTTCTGTAGAGTAGCCCATGTCCTGAAACCTTGTAAGTGTATTTGCAAAAAATGTTTTATAGGGTTCATCGGAATTGCAACCGAAGGAGGGGGCTATAAAACCTATGGAACCGTTTGCCTGCAGAAATTCCGGATATCTCATAATGTCACCGTGCCTTTCATAAAATAGCTGAATAAAATCGGGACAGCTGCTGAACCAGATGTCATCTATATGATAATGTATGGGTGTTGTTTTTTCAAGCAAAAATGATTATACTATACATAATGTTTTAATGTGCCCGGCAACCGGAATATCGTTTGCGGGAGCAGTAACAATGCCGGGGGATATAGGAGGATATATGAGAATCGGTACAGGATATGATGTCCATAGACTTGTTGAGGATAGACGCCTGATAATGGGTGGAGTCGAAATACCATATGAAAAGGGCCTCTTAGGCCATTCGGATGCTGATGTTCTCGTGCATGCGATAATGGATGCAATGCTTGGAGCGGCTGCACTTGGTGATATCGGGAAGCATTTTCCGGATTCGGATGAAAGATATAAGGGTATTTCAAGTATTGAACTTTTAAAATGTGTTACGGAAATACTTGCAGAAGCCGGCTACAGGGTTGAAAATATAGATTCAACCATTATTGCACAGCGGCCCAAGATGGCTGCCTTTATTCCACAGATGAGACAGAATATTGCAGAGGCAATCGGGATTGATGCAGGCTGTGTAAGTGTTAAGGCCACAACAGAAGAGGGCCTTGGCTTTACCGGGGAAGGACTTGGGATTGCAGCGCAGGCTGTTTGTCTTCTGGCATAAAAAATACCGGTCTTCGTTTCGTTACATGAATGTGACCTTCGAAGACCGGTTCTTCTTTATTTTTGTCTTATTATAATTGTTTAAATATACTTATTCCACGTCAACGGAATCTACGTCACCGGGATTCACATCATCAGAAGTCTCATCAGTAGCCTCTTCCTCCTCTTCATCCTCAAGGAAGTATTCAGCCGTATTGTTGTACGGCAGGGTTTCTGCATGTGAGTAAACATAAACAATAGGGTCGTTATCAAGCTTCACATAATAGATTGAACTCGTCGGATTGAAGCAGCCAAAGGTGATGGTATGTGTTTCACCGGCTGTTTTTACTGTTATGACCTTGGAGGGTTCGTTAAAACCGTATTCATCATAATCAGTGACGTTTTCAAGCTTTTTCAGAATTTCAAAGCCGCAGCATGTCGAGATGGCACCGTTGATGTAAAGGTCGGTAACGGTTCTTCCTTCATAGCCCTCAAGCACCCATGCTGAGGCTGAATCAGTCCTTGTGAAGGTAAGTTTTTCATCTGTTCCGTCAAAGCTGATATATATAATATCATCTGTGACGATATCATTGAATTTTTCTGCTTCTTCGGTAATTTCCACCGGAGTCTCCTTCTCAGGGAGTGAGGAAATTATGAAATATGCGCCTGCAATAACTGCAAGAAGAATTATTAATATAATTGTCTGTTTAATCTGTCTGTTCATTTCTTATACCTCGTACCAGCCTGATTTAGTTCCGGGCGGGCTTACTTCCTTCTTCTTCGTATCCACACAATGATTCCGATTGCCAGGATAAAGGCCGGGAGAATGAAGATTGTAATATCACGCCAGAGGGTGATGGCTGCATCAGTCAGTGTAAGGAATTCAACATCGTAGGTTTTTAACGGAATTGAAATATTGTTTTCTATCTGAACAAAGCTGTTGAGAATACCTGTGAACAGCTTTATGTTTCCTCCTGCAACCATTGATGACGCTGACTCCGTAAAAAGATATGCACTTCCGGTTACAAAAAGCTTTGAGGTATTACCTGCATCGTCAGTCCTTTCTGATACAGCAGCTACGGTAAAGGGACCGTCTGTGTCACCATCCTGCTTTGCATCCGTGCTTATGCTTTGTGAAATCTGTTTTGCAAAGGCATCATCTGAGGTGTACAGTAATTCGTCGATTTCAATATTGTCTGCGGCATCATCGGAAACATTCAGCGCTATTGAGTAAGGGGTAAATACATAATACTGGTCGTAAACCGGAGCTGTATAGTCTGAGTAAGCGACCTCAGGAATCATGAAAAAGCCTGATTCGAGATGATTGTTTCTGTTTGGATCGGAAACAAGTGAATATGAGGCACTGATTCCGTATTTATCCAGCAGTGAGTAGAGCATGGGTGTTTCTGCTGCCGTAGCGGAAAGGGAAATGATTGCATTTCCGCCATTATCCATATAGGTGATTAATTTGTCTATATCATCCTGGCTGAAATCTGTTTCAGGAGCATTGATGATGATGCACTCAGCGTCCTTAGGAACGGCATCTGCGGTCAGCAGTGTCAGGTCTGAATAGGATACATTCGCTTTGGTAATCAGATCCGTAAAGCCTGTTTCATAGTCAGGTTCACCGTGTCCCTTTGTAAAATAAACAACATGAGACTCGTCACTTGTAACATAGGCAATGGCACTTGTCAGCTGTCCTTCGGCATCAATTCCGGTCAGATTTGTGTCATAGCTGTAGGTTTCATAATTCATTGTATATTCGTAAAGATAAATGTCATTCTCGGTAATGATTCTGAATTTATCGCCGGATTTTACAACAATTGTTCCCATCGTAAGGGCTGAATCCGAATAATCCTTTGCAAACTGGGGATTTGTAACAGGGTCAACATATTCAACGTTGACATGTGAGGTTTCACCGCTATAGCGTCTTAAAAGCTCCTCGATACTTGCATCGAAGTTGTCCTCTGTACTGTATATCAGAATATCAACATCCTTATCAAGTGCCCTCAGCATGGTTTTTGAATCCTCAGTGATGGAATACAGCTGATTCGATGTCATGTCGAATATTGTGTACCGTTCGGGAATTTTTCCTACAAGCAGGTTGATAAAAACGATAACTGCCGTAAATACAACAATTGCGCCTGTGGAGTAGGCACCCATTTTAAGATTCTTTACGGAAACGCTGTAGCGCCTCTTCTGAATCATCTGTGTCGTCAGGAAAAGCATAAGAATTATCACGCTGATCATATAGACGATGGAGGAAAGATCGAGGGTTCCGCTCAGCAGACTGGAAAAACGCTTGAAAATATCAAGCGCTCCGAGAATTTCGGTTACCCAGTTGCCGGTAGATGAAATCATATTGCACAGGGGCTCTAAAAGGTAATTGATGAAAAGTGCAACAAAGGAGAGGACGGCTGCAATTATCTGGCTTTCGGTAACGGATGAAATAAAGACACCGATGGAAATTGCGGTCAGCCCGAAAATAGTAAAGCCTAAAACAGCTACATAAGTCTCCTTATAAGGAACCGACCCGAATAAACTCATAATCAGCGGATAGGTTGAGATGATAGCAGCTAAAATCATGAAAATTGCTGCAACTGCCAAAAACTTTCCGATGACTATTTTTGAAATGCTGATGGGAGAGGTCAGTATTAGCTGGTCGGTCTTGTTTTTCCTGTCCTCGGAAATGAGTCTCATTGTGAGGATGGGTATTGTTACAAGATAAATGAAAACGCTGGAGGAAAGAGCATATGAAAAATACGGATATGCTCCGGCCAGGTTGTATGCAAAGAAATATATTCCTGTCAGGACAAGGTTTGCGGCAATAAATAAATAGCCGATAACAGAGCCGAAAAAGGCCTTGAATTCACGCTTAAATATGGCAAGCATTATTCATTTTCCTCCTTTATGTCTGTTTTATCATCATTTTCAATATCGGAAACAGAATCAGCGGTATCAGCCGGAGTGGTGTCTGTTGCAGCACTGTCTTCAGCCCCGGAGCTGTCTGAGTCATTTTCGGATTCATCGGTCAGCTCAAGGAAAATATCCTCAAGTGAGCCTGTAATATGGTGAAGCTCCGTAATAGGTGTTCTGGCATCTGCAAAGGCAAAGAAGATGTCCTCTGAAATGTCCTTTTCGGAATTTGATTTAACTATGAGGTCGCAAAGCTTTCCATCATCCTTTTCGGTGAGCTCGAATGAGATATCGCCAAGCCCTTCAAGAATATGGCTGACAGCTTCTTTATTTCCCTTTGCGGTAATATGGAATTCCTCACGCTTTGTTCCTGAAAGGACAAGCTGCTCGGGAGTGTCATAGGCAACAAGCTTACCGTTGGAAATAATCATGATTTTGTCACAGATCATGTTTATTTCAGACAGAATGTGTGAGCTGAGGATGACTGTATGGTTTTCCTTCAGCTGCCTGATAAGGTCTCGGATTTCTATAATCTGTTTGGGGTCGAGACCAACCATAGGCTCGTCCAGTATAATGATGGGCGGGAAGCCGACAAGGGCCTGGGCAAAGCCTACTCTCTGGCGGAAGCCCTTGGACAGATTCTTTATAAGGCGTGAATCAACCTCCTCAAGTGATATCATCTGCTCAATTTTATTTATCTGCCTCCAGCGTTCCTTGGAAGGAACCTTTTTCAGCTCAGCCACAAACAAAAGATATTCCCTGACGGTCATATCCATATATACAGGTGGCTGCTCAGGAAGATATCCGATCAGCTTCTTTGCTTTTTCGGGCTCCTTCTGCATATCGATTCCATTGATTAATACCGTACCGTTGCTTGGCGCAAGAAAGCCGGTCATCATATTCATGGTCGTACTTTTTCCTGCACCGTTTGGACCAAGAAAACCGGTAATCAGTCCGTCTTCAACAGTAAATGACAAATCCGACACGGCCTGGTGCTTGCCGTACTTTTTACTGAGATTCTTTACCTCAATCATAGCATCCTCCAAATTTATTATGCCTTAAGCGTATCGCAACCGGCAAAATATCACACTGTTTATTTTAGCGGAAATTGTGTTCATATTATATCCATTTTGTGAAAAAAGTGTGTTGAGGGAAAGCAAAAAAGAAAAGTGAATGAACCAGGGGGGACGGGGTTGTTGGTTCATCTGAACCAACAACCCCGTCCCCCCTGGTTCATTCACTTTATACACCGCTTGCGGTTTTAAGCTTGATGTTTACCTCGGAAAGGGATGTTGCCACATAACATATACGGTCGTTTACCTTGACAGCGTAGAAGCTTTCTGTCGAATATTCAGGCAGATATTCATAAAGGTCGCCTGCCTTAGCACTTTCAACGATTTCACAGTTGGTATTGTCTTCGGCACGGATATTTACCTCACGTCCCGTAATCTTTATTTTCAGCGCTCCAAGCTCGCGCATACGCTCGATACACTCGTTATCCGTGAGGATATATGTTGATGAAACATAGCCGGTGATGGTACCGGATTTAATCTTGAACCATTCTGCACCGCGCTCAATGATTTTAGCATAGCTGTTGGCTGCGAGCTTACCTATTACCTTATAGTTGCTGCCTGCGCCGGAACGGATATTCATGGAATCCTCGACATTTGCAACAACATAATCAAATCTGGTGTACTCATCGGGTGGAGTAGGTGTAGGAGCGGCCGTAGGAGTCTCGGTAGGAATTTCCTCAGGTGGAGTGACCTGTGGGATTTCCGTTGGTTCGGGAGTGGAGGTAAGGGCGGCAGCCTGCTTGGCCTTTTCCGCCTGTTCGGCCTG
The DNA here is from genome assembly GCA_045627205.1 of Lachnospiraceae bacterium. Classification (GTDB taxonomy): domain Bacteria; phylum Bacillota; class Clostridia; order Lachnospirales; family Lachnospiraceae; genus RUG11977. Next base: position 24,123 of record JAZQNG010000083.1, on the reverse strand, counting down.
CTGTTTTAATTTGTCTGCGGCCTCAGCTACCAGGTCTGCAGCCGGTACATCAGGTGCAGGACCGGAATTGCCGGTTTCCAAAAAGACTATCCATGCGACTGCTATGGCAATGATAAGTATTCCTGAAATTAATCTGTAGTGTTTTCTGAACATCGGTAAACCTCCATGCCGTCAAACGGGCTGATATCATGCTTATGATACCGTCAGTTAATGGCATTATATATTTTTTTGCTTTTTTCCAAAATTTCCGTAAACTGAGTTGAAGTAATGCTCTGCTGTCCGTCGCACAGGGCCGCTTCGGGATTGTCATGCACCTCAAGCATGATTCCGTCTGCACCGGCTGCTACGGCAGCCAGAGCCATCGGGCAGACATATTTGCTGATGCCGACGGCATGTGAAGGATCGACGATGACAGGCAGGTGCGTCTTTGCCTTTAAAACAGGAACTGCGGAAATATCGAGAGTATTTCTTGTGGAGGTCTCGAAGGTACGTATTCCGCGTTCACAGAGAATAACATTCGGATTTCCCTGGTTTAAGATATATTCGGCACTCATTAGCAACTCAGTAAGTGTACCGGAAAGGGCACGCTTAAGAAGAATAGGCTTTCCTGTAGTACCGAGCTCCTTTAAAAGCTCGAAGTTCTGCATGCTGCGGGCTCCAACCTGAATGATGTCGATATCATCAAAATAGTCAAGCTGTGAAATATCGAGAATCTCGGAAACGGTTGCAAGTCCGTGGGCCTGTCCGGCGGCTACCAGAAGCTTAATACCTTCGGGACCGAGTCCCTGGAAGGAATAGGGCGAAGTCCTGCCCTTGAAGGCTCCTCCGCGGAGGAACTGACCGCCTGCCGCCTCGATTTTTTCAGCCAGCGAAAATATCTGTTCCTCAGATTCAATGGTACATGGACCGGCAATGTAGCTTAAACCGCCACCACCGATATGGCGTCCCTTGACATGAATGACAGTGCTGTCACTGTACAGCTCCTTGCCGGCGAGCAGATATGGCTCCTGAACACGCTTAACATCCTCAACACAGTAAAATGACTTGATGGAGTCCACGTCAATGTGCGAGGTATCCCCCAATACACACATTACGGATTTGTGTTCTCCTGCGGAAACCGTGTAATTCAGGTCGTTTGCTTCAATGAACCGGACGAGTCCCTCATAGGATTCGTTATTTCCGTTCTCTTTTAATATTATAATCACAATGTCAACCTTGCCTTTCGAAATTATTCAGGTTTATTTAAGAACAGGCGGATTAAAGATATTCAGGACGCCTGTTGTGTAGTTATATGCATAGGCAGACTCACCGTCGTAATCAAAGAAAAAGCAGTAACCACCGGCGATACATATCCATTTATAGTTTCCGTCAGTAATTTTTACGGAGGCTTTTGTTTCCGTATCGTACATAAACAGACCGCTTTTCTTTTTATGATCATACTGGTAAAAGATGTAGCGTCCGTCCTCGGTGATGTTGTACCAGGACATTGCCGTATCAATGATACATTCCCGGTCGGCACCCTCATAGTCTGTAAAATACAGCTTATAGGAATCGGATGTATTCACATAATAAATGCCATTTTCCATCGCAATGGGCATATAGGCATTTGTCTCCATCAGAAGATTCCGGTTCCCGGAGCTGCCGATGGTATAAATGTTCTGGTTGTCGGGGTGTCCCGAAAAATAAATTTTGTCATTAAGGGCGGCAACCATTGCTGCATCACCCTTTGTGATAACACGGTCATCAGACTTGTCAATTCCGACACAGTGGAGCTCGAGCGAATTATTGTTGTAAATCTGATAATAAAGTCTGTTTTTATATAAAAGAAGACTTCCTGTAGGCTCCTGATTGATTACGGCTATATTTTTCCCGTTTCGTGTAAGCCTGTATACACCTGTACTGTAAAAGGTGAATATTGACTGGGTACCGTTTTCTTTTTTATTGTTCTTTCTTGTGTAATAAACATAGTTTTCATCAGCATTGATATAACGTGCATAATCATTGTAAAGCTTTTTGAATCCGGTAAGGTCGGAATTCATTGAATAAAGAGTGAATTCGTCATTAGGATTGCTGAAGAAAATTGTTCCGCCGTTTTCACAGAAAAGACCGCCGTTATACAGGTTGCCGGCTGTATTGCCGGGGCTGGAGGAGGTACTCATCTGAACACGGTTATTAAAATAATTAAAAAGAATCAGGGCAGCAATGACAAGCACCGCTGCAACGATGACAATCAGACCGCCATGGCTTTTTTTCTGTGGCTGCTTATTTCCTTTTTCCGTACCCATAGCCTTCCTCCTTTTCTGTGTTGTTCTGCACATGACAATACTTCATTACAGTATAAATCATATGGAGGATTATTTCAAGGAGACAAGTCTTTTTTTGTGCCGTCCGCGAAAAATACATCATATACCTTTGCTGCGCTTGAATTTGTTATAAGTGCATATTTACCCGATGCATCGTAATACACGGGAGCGGTCCCGTTGCCGCTTAGTCCGGGCAGCTTCGGACTTTGAAGCAGCCCGTCCGTCCCTTTTTCGGGTGTAAAGCCCTCGGACCTGAGGACATATACAATGTCCATTTCATATATAAACTTCAGATAATCAGTTCCTAAATCGAGTAATACCGAGTATTCAGCTTTGTCCTTACAGCCAAGCATGTCAGTATAGGCGTATGCAAATTCCCTGAACTCGTCCGGGGTGGAGGGAACCTGCTGAGGTTCCTTTGCCGCAAGTTCACGGAGGGCATCCCTGTCTGCGCGCGTGAAGGCCTTGAAATAGGCGTCAAGCTCAGTGCTTATATCAAATATATATTCATTGCCGGAGGAATTAATTCCGGAAATAGTTTCCATATCAATTTTACGGTATTTTATGAAGCCGTCAAGGCTTCCCTCCGGAGGCATATCCGCTTCGGAAATAGCGAAGCTTTCCATGAACCATTCCTTTGAAAACCTGACAGGTTGCGGTGTTTCACTGAGATAATTGTTTTTGCAGATGGAATTTACTTCACTTGCAAATCCGGCCCAGCTGTCAGGAAAAGACTCATAGCCGGTAAATTTTAGACTGCCATAGCCATCGTTTGTTTTATAAACAATTTCAACACGGAAGGCAAAAGCCTCCTTATCGCCCTTTAATACCGTTTCTGATTTCAATTCTGTTGCGGCATTGAGCAGCTGCTTAAGCTGTTTCTTTGATATATTTTCCACATCGTCCTCAAGGTACAGTGTTTCACTTTGTGTATGACCGTAAGGTCCTGCCTTGCCTGCGGGAACGAAGTAATAGACATTCCTTGGATATGAAATGGCATAGCAGCTTCCCGGGTGCATATCTGAGGTATGAATCCTGATGGATGAGAGCTCTGTCGGGGTATCGCCGATTGCATCCTTAACGGTTGAAATTATGAAAATCAGAAGCACAATTCCAAGAATACTCCCGAATATAATCAGAAGAAGCCTGATATTTTTTGTGAAAAGACAGATAATCAGGAACATGAGGAACCATAGCGCAGCAAATACAATGACAAGTGAGAGAAAATCAAAATTCACATGTGTTGTGGATCCGGTATAGGTATCTGATACAGCTGTCAAGGGGTAAAGATGAAGGATGTTCCAGCCGATTCCCTGGTCAACGGAGCAGTCTCCTCCGGGTCGTTCATATGATATCGGGAGCTCGCTGCTGACAAGGGCACCGCAGGTATCAATACCAAATAGTATAAGTGTGACAGCCAGAGCTGCCACCAGACTGAAAAATATGGTCTTTTTCATGAACTCCCTCCAATATATCGCCAAACATACCTGTATTAAAAATATGCTTAATATGTTATATCCGTAATGCTGCTTCTTCTAATGGGAATAATAGCATAAATGTCTGAAAATATCAAATATTGTGTTGATTTTATACGGGCACTGACGGTATCCATGATGGAATAAACAGCATCACTTCAACAGGATTTTTTATATTATTTATATCTTTTTGGGTTGTTAAATTTGTAAGCTGAATATATAATGATTAGGGCGCCAAAAGAACTGACGCCCTTTGATACAAGCATCAGTACTTTTTAACGGGAAGAGTGGAAGGGTTTTTAATGTTTTAGGAGGTTATATGGGAAAAAAGAGGTTTGGAAGGAAAATAAGGCTGACTGTATTTGTGCTTCTGGCATTGCTTTTTATGGCCGGCATAAGGGAAAATGAAACAGTCAGTGCAGATACTGAACTGACCGGTCTGTCCGCAAAGAAAATAACGGAAATGATGGGCATAGGCTGGAACCTTGGAAATACATTTGATGCTACAGGCGGCAATTCAGGCAACATTTACAGCTATGAACAGTCATGGGGAAATCCTAAGGTTACACCGGAGCTGATTAATGCCATAGCGGCTGCCGGCTTTAAAACCATCAGAATCCCCATCACCTGGGAAAAGCACATTTCAAAGGATGGAAATTATACGATTGATGCAGCCTTCCTTGACCGTGTCCGTGAGGTGGTGGACTATGCTTATGACTGCGGTCTTTTTGTGATTATCAATGTTCATCATGAATCGTGGGTAAATAAAAAGGATCTTGATACAGAATATATGTCGACGGCAGAGGAGCTTGGTGCCGTATGGAGCCAGGTTGCGGACTATTTTGCCGATTATGACATGCACCTGATTTTTGAGGGTATGAACGAGCCGCGTATGGCCGGAACCGCGAAGGAGTGGTCCGGAAGTAAGGAGGCCTATGCGGCAGTAAATTATCTGAATCAGGTTTTTGCAGAGACCGTGCGCGCAAACGGAAGGGGACACAATAATGAACGCTGTCTGATGATTCCGCAGTATGCTGCCTCAAGTTCACCGTCAATCATGAAGCAGCTTGAGCTGCCTGTCTACAACGGTAGTACCGTGAATAACCTGATTGCGTCCGTTCATGGCTATACACCCTATGATTTTTGTCTTAGCGATAAAATGATGGATTTTGATCTTGATGACGGCTCCTGCACCGGACAGATCGATTCACTGTTTAACGGAATCTGCAGCAGCCTTTTAAATAAAGGCATTCCCGTTGTCCTTGGAGAAACGGGAGCAACCAATAAGGACAATACCACGGCCCGGGAAAACTGGGCGTACTATATGGCTAAAAAGGGTGCAGAGTACGGTATCCCGGTAATTCTCTGGGATAACGGGGCTGCCGGTAATTCAGGCGGTGAATGCCATGCATGGATTGACAGAAAAACCTGCGAATGGAATTATCCTACTGTTATAAGCAGATTTGTTGATGCCCCGAAGGAAGTGGAATGGGGAAGCGAGGCGGTAAAAGCCGGGGAAGCTGCCGGAGGTAGCAACATAAAGGGTATTGCAGGCGGAAATGTTATCTGGGCAGATGCCTCGGGACGTGAATGTAAAAAGGAGTGGGAATTCACATATATTCAGACTGCTTCAGAGGAGGACTGGTATAAGCCGGGCTCGGAAATAATCATTCTTTATGATGGCCCCGGAGAGCCCAAAATAATTCTTGACAGCGAGATTAACGCTGTGTGGTGGATTCCGGTTGATCCGGATTACACAGATACCCTTGAGGGATATAAGTGTGCACACTTTTCCTATGACTCCATTCTTCGTGAAATGCAGAAAAATGGAGTAGGGGCTGTAGAGGAATTAAGGTATTTCAGCATTATTTCAACTCAGACAGGGTTTATCACCTATGAGATAGAAACACTTTTAAAGGAAAACCCGGTTGAAGGAGAGGGCACGGAAGAGCCTTCAGAAGAGCCACGGGTAACGGACGGACCTGAAGCAGAGCCTTCGACGGAAGCTACAGCCACGCCTGTGCCGGAGAAAACGGAAGCAGAGCCTTCTGCAGAGCCTGATGCAGTACCCGGGGATAATATCACCGGAGACAGTCAGAATGTTTCCGAACCCTCAGACGACAGTCAGCTGAACGGTCAGGATAACGCTGCACCGTTAAATTCGGAAAAAAATAACACATCCTCCGGAAATCGTGCTATAATAATCGTTATTATATGCTGTGCCGCAGCTGCTTTGGCAGCAGGTATTACCATAGCGGTAAGGAAAAAAAGTAAAAAAGGATAACGGAGGTCTTTTGTCGTGAAAAATTCAGACAGACTTGAAATCAAAAAAAGGTTTAAAAAGGATTGTACCATCAGCAGGATTGCGGGCTGCTATGTTGACTGCAATAAGGAAAAGGTACTTAAATTCAATGAGAATTTTCTGAATATGCCGGAGGAGGAGTTTTATAAATATCTTGAAATCGCAAAAAAGTCCTTTTCAGGCACAATAGGAAACAATATTCTGGAGCTGTCCTTTCCGGCAGCAGAGGAGAATGGCGGTAAGCAGCAGTTTTTCCGCGGAATCCGTGAATCAAAGCTTCAGAATGAGGAAATCCTTGAGGTTTTATATGACCTGATTATTGAAAAATATCAGTATACGGGAAATTATATAATTCTTGTTTTCCATGACAGCTATGATGTCATGACGAAGACAACGGACAATCTGAAGCTGGATGAATCGGAGGCGGTATTTGAATATATCCTTGTAAGCATCTGTCCCGTTGACCTGACAAAGGCAGGACTTGGCTACCGTGCGGACCAGAACAGGATTGGTGCGAGAATCCGCGACTGGGTTCTTGGAGCGCCTGATATAGCGTTTATGTTTCCTGCGTTTGATGACAGAAGTGCGGATATCCATAAGGTTGACTATTATGTACGCGAGCCGAAGGCACCTCATGGGGAATTTATCCGCGAGGTTCTGGGCTGCGGGGAGAAAAGGACGGCAGTCCAGCACAGGGATGTACTGAAATCCGTTGTTAAGCAGGCCTACGGTTCGGACCGGAAGAAGGCCGAGGATGTGCTGATGGAGATACAGGAAAGCATATCGGGAATGGTCGGTGCAAAGGAGCAGGAGGAGGGAAAGCTTGCCGGACCGATCGAGCTGGACGACAGGGCGTTTAATGAGATTTTTGAGGACGTCAACATCCGTGAGGAAAAGGCACAGGAGATAAAGCGTGTCTGCAGGGAGGAATTTGCCGGGGATATGCCGAATGTTGACGATCTTCTTGATGCAAAGGCGGTAAAGGCAAATGCTCCGATAAAACGTGAAAAGGAGCTTTTGAAGGAGGTCAATGACCTGAAGGGAAGGCTTGAAAGCAGCAGGGCAAGGATGAAGGAGCTTGGAATTCCGGTTGAGGACACGGATGAGGCTTCATCGTCCGGAGAGCAGGCTGCAGCTGCAGCAGAGTCCGTGACAGAGGCTGAGGGACCGGTAAAGGAGCAGGTATTTGAGAATATCCCGGACAGCATGGTATACTATGGTGAGGATGAGGTTGACGCTTCCTATATGGATATCCTTGTACGGGTAAACTGTGACAGGGCAGAAAATATAAAAACCTGTGTAATCAACGGACAAAGGTGCATGGTGATACCTTTTGATGACAGTGATGAGGCGGGAATAGTAATTACCGAATAATGCGGAAAGGCAGGAATGCAGCATGAATTTTGATATTGAAGCGAAGGATACGGAAAATATCGGGCTGAAGGAGGAAGTGAACCGTAAGCTCGGTGAATATAAGGAGTCATCGGATGCGGGCTTTGAAAATGAATACTTTACGGTACAGGGCTCAGATAAAAAGACTGAGGATGAGCTGGCCGGTGAGCTTGAAAAATACAGTCAGGAGGCTTCGCAGCGTATCGAGGACCAGAGGTTTGAAAAGTATTCAAGAAGAAAATCTGCCGACAATATCTTCAGGGACCTGATGGTAGGCACACTTATTATCGGAGTGATTGTGTGCTTTATTCTGGTAATTCTATAGCAATAAATGAGTTGACATTTCGGCTGTCTATTGATTAGAATACTAATCAACAGATGCCTTGGAGGTAACAGATGTACAACGATTTTACAGAGGATTTCCATGTTGAGCTTATCCAGCTTTATGCAGCTCACAAAAAATCCTGTACCGAACAATTTATCAAGCTTGGACTGACCACAGGTCAGCCGAAGATCATTACCGTTCTGTCTTTGCATGAAGGCTGTATGCAGAAGGAACTGGCGTCAAGGTGTGCAGTTGAGCCCGCTACAATGACGGTTCTTCTTTCTTCGATGGAGAAAAAAGGTCTTATCCGCAGGGAAGCCATTATATCACCCGGTGGAAAGAAGGCCTTTGCTGTGTACCTTTCGGAAAAAGGCAGGGAGGTAGCGAAAAAGGTTGAAGAAATTGTTGCTGAAGCTGAGAAAAAGGCATTTAACGGAATTAACGAAACTGAGAAAGGATATTTTTTAACTATGATGAACAAAGTAAGAAAGAATCTTCTTATGGCTGCGTCAGTTGTTGTTTTATCATTTTCACTGACAGCCTGCGGCTCGGACGAAAAGCCTGTTGAAAACAAGGCTACCGATGCCCCTGTTACTACCGAAGCACCCGTAACCGAGGCACCTACGGCAACACCCGCACCTACTGCAACGCCTGAGCCCACAGCAACACCTGAGCCTACGGCAACACCTGCACCTACGGCTACACCTGTTCCCAAGAATCTCACAATCAAGGACGATCTGAACATTGTTGATGAAGTCCCTGAGGAGTACCTTGCAGACCGTGAGGACGAAAAAAAGGGTGAAGTCGTAACGATGGATTATGTTACCTACGATTATACGAACGATATGGCGGAAATCACAAAAACCATGAATGTTTATCTGCCCTACGGATATTCCGAGGACCAGCAATATGATGTTCTTGTACTCTGTCACGGTATCGGCGGTTCAGAGAATGAATGGGGTATGAAGAAAAATCATTCGGAGCTTCGCAATATGATGGATAATATGATTGCGAACGGTGAAATCAAGCCCTTCATTATCGTATGCTGCAACGGACGTTCGGTAGCAAACTTTAAGAGCACAGGCTATGACAATGCACCTGCCTTCTACAACTTCGGCAAGGAGCTCAGAAATGATGTTATTCCCCTGATTGACAAGACCTTCTCGACATATGCCGATTACGATGAGAACAATTACGATATCACTGCCGCAAGAAACCACAGGGCTATGGCCGGTCTTTCAATGGGCGGCATGCAGACCATCAATATCGGTCTTTGCGAGAACCTTGACTATATGAGCTGGTTCGGAGCATTCTCGGCAGCACCTACATCATATGAGGCTTCAAAGGTTGTTGAAACAATTGATACACAGTTCCCCGAGCTTCCTATCAATTTCTTCTACAATATCTGCGGTACAGAGGATAATACGGCTTACGGCGCACACTTTGCGGCAGCCCATGACATTGCAGACCTTACCGACCGTCTTGTTCCCAATGCAAACTATGCATGGCAGGAGAGACCCGGCGGACATGAGTGGAAAATCTGGTATGTCGGAATTTATAATTTTGCACGTATAGCATTCCAGTATGACTGTGACTGACCGAACCGCGGGACAACTGTTTGCAGCGGTTGAAATCAGCCTTAAGGCTTAAATACAGATGGTTAAAACTCCGGAAATTTTACAATATCATTTCATTTTAACGGTATTGGGAATTTTTCGGAGTTTTTTTATTTTGTAGTAGCTTTTTTTGAAACTAGTGGTATAATATAAATTTATGGGGCTTTATCCGAGACTTCTGAAGCCTGTTTCTTTCGAAAGGCACAGTTACCTGCGAGTAGAAAGCAGCCTGTTTCAGTTGTTTCGGAGCCCCATGGCAGTTTACGGTGCGACACACCGCGTGGGATTGCAGGATGTGCAATCCGTTGGATGACACAATTAAAATGGAGGTACGAAATGTACAAGACTTTTTCAATCGAACTCGCCGGACGTACTTTATCAGTAGACGTAGGCAGAGTAGCAGCACAGGCAAACGGCGCTGCATTTATGCATTATGGTGATACCACGGTGCTTTCAACCGCTACGGCTTCGGAAAAGCCCAGAGACGGTATTGATTTCTTCCCCTTAAGTGTTGAATTCGAGGAGAAGCTTTACGCAGTAGGAAAGATTCCCGGAGGCTTCACAAAGCGTGAAGGCAAGGCTTCTGAGAATGCAATCCTCACATCACGTGTTATTGACCGTCCCATGAGACCCCTGTTCCCTAAGGATTATCGTAACGACGTTACATTAAACAACATGGTTATGTCAGTTGACCCCGAATGCCGTCCCGAGCTTGTAGGTATGCTTGGTTCAGCAATCGCAACAGCTATTTCTGACATTCCCTTTGATGGTCCCTGTGCAATGACACAGGTAGGAATGATTGACGGTGAATTCGTCATCAATCCTTCACAGGAGCAGTGGAAGAACGGCGACCTGAATCTTACCGTTGCATCTACAGCTGAGAAGGTTATCATGATTGAGGCCGGTGCAAACGAGGTTCCCGAAGCAAAGATGATTGAGGCTATTTACAAGGCTCATGATGTAAACCAGATGCTCATTGCCTTCATCAACGATATCGTAAGGGAAGTAGGCAAGCCCAAGCATGAGTATACAAGCTGCGCAATCCCTGCAGAGCTTTTCGAGGCCATGAAGCAGATTGTTACGCCTGAGGAGATGGAAGAGGCTGTATTTACAGATGAAAAGCAGAAGCGTGAGGCTAATATTTCAGCCATTACAGATAAGCTGACAGAGGCCTTTGCCGATAATGAGGAATGGCTTGCAATTTTAGGCGAGGCTATTTACCAGTACGAGAAGAAGACAGTAAGAAAGATGATCTTAAAGGATCAGAAGCGTCCTGATGGCCGTAAGATTACTCAGATCAGACCTCTTGCAGCCGAGGTTGACATTGTTCCCAGAGTTCACGGTTCATCAATGTTCACACGTGGACAGACACAGATCTGTGATGTCTGCACACTTGCTCCTCTTTCAGAGATGCAGAAGCTTGACGGTCTTGATGAGAACGAAGTTTCAAAGAGATATATGCACCATTACAATTTCCCTGCTTATTCAGTAGGTGAGACAAAGGTTTCAAGAGGCCCCGGACGTCGTGAGATCGGTCATGGTGCCCTTGCTGAACGTGCACTTATTCCTGTTCTTCCTTCAGAGGAGGAATTCCCTTATGCAATCCGCTGCGTATCAGAGACATTTGAGTCAAACGGTTCAACTTCAATGGCTTCAACCTGTGCATCCTGTATGTCACTTATGGCAGCAGGTGTTCCCATTAAGAGAATGGTTGCAGGTATCAGCTGCGGTCTTGTAACAGGCGAGACAGATGATGATTTCGTACTTCTTACGGATATCCAGGGTCTTGAGGACTTCTTCGGTGATATGGACTTTAAGGTAACCGGTACAACAGAGGGTATTACAGCCATCCAGATGGATATTAAGATCCACGGCCTTACAAGACCTATCGTTGAGGGTGCAATTGCACGCTGCCGTGAGGCACGTCTGTTCATCATGGACAACTGCATGAAGCCTGCTATCGCTGTGCCCCGTCCCGAGGTCAGCAAGTATGCTCCCAAGATTATTTCCATGCAGATCGATCCTGCAAAGATCGGTGAGGTTATCGGACAGCGCGGTAAGACAATCCAGGCTATCCAGGAGGCTACACAGGTTAAGATTGATATTACCGATGACGGTGCAGTTTCGGTATGCGGCACAGACAAGGATATGATGCAGGAGGCAGCAAGACTCATTACAATCATCGTTTCGGAGTTTGAAGAGGGTGTTGTATATGAGGGCAAGGTTGTTTCAATCAAGGAATTTGGTGCCTTTATCGAGTTCGCTCCCGGAAAAGAGGGTATGGTTCATATTTCAAAGATTGCCAATGAAAGAATCAACCATGTTGAGGATGTCCTTACACTTGGCGATAAGGTACGCTGTGTATGCATGGGCAAGGATAAGATGGGAAGAATCAGCTTCTCAATCAAGGATGTAAAGGACTGAAACAGACCTGTTTTTGTGAATTAATTTGATTTATCTGCTCCCCGTACCGTGTTACACGGTCCGGGGAGTTTTTTTGATGTCAGTGGAAATCCTGCCGTAAATTAAGACCCGGGTGGAAATTCGTGCCATATGAAGCCTGTATTTTGCGGATGGAAAGAAAATGAATGCTTATATTGATGTATTTGAAGTATTGACGATAAAAGCATAAAAGGATAAAATGGCATTGTGCTGATGTTGTTTAGTTATTAAATGATTTGAGTGGGAATGACTATGAGTGAAATAATAGGCTTTGAGGCCAGAGATTTTCAAAACGATCCGACCTGTCAGGGAAACAACGTTTCCTCGAGGATGATTGTGACGGACCCGATCGGCGGCAATGTCGAGATGTATGAAATCGGCGACAATCACAGTAACTGGACACAGATATCCTGTGAAATGAAGCTGGAAAAAAATAAGGACTACTGCTTTAAGTTTGCAGTTACCACAAACAGCGGAATGAGCTGGGATTATAAAACACAGTTCATGGTTATGCCGCTTCACGGGGGAGATAAGGGACAGGATGACTGGAACAACCGCTTTGTGTACGATCTTGTCCCGGGTAAATTCGCGCCCTCGTTAATGAAAAAATTCGGAAATGATATTTTCAGGATATATGATGTTCCCTTCAACAGCGGGGCTACAGACAAAGTAAGATTTATTTTCCTGGCCTTTCAGCGGCAGATGAGGATATATCCCGTAAAGGAAACAGAAGCCTATCTGGGTCTTCCGGACCTGGATGCCGATCAGATGAAGTACATGTGTACCTCGAACCAAGGTCTGTCCGGAGATTACGGCGGACCCTTTTACGGATTGTTTGGAAAGGGCTTTTTCAGTGTGCTTGGCGGATTGATATCGGTCTTCTTTAAAAAGCTCGGAGATTTCCTGAATGGAAATAGCGATAAGACAAAAGCAATTCCGGACCAGTCAAAGGTTCTGCCCAATGATATACCGCCGGGACGTGATATAAGGAATCTCCAAAGAAGCAATACGGCAATTTATGGTGGTGAGCTTGCCCAGATACTCCGTGCAATGGAGGCGGGGACGGCACTTTCCTTTTCGAACTGTGACGTACGGGATGTGACAGCTAACTTAAACTGGGGGTATCCCCTTGACAGCAGCAGGTTTGATATTTCGAATTCCCATATCGGAGGCCGCTGTTTTGCGATGATTATAGATAAATCGGGCTTTAATAATATTATCGAAATATCAAATTCGGTCATCGGTGACCTTGATTATAATATTGCGATGAGCAATACAGAAATTATGGACGGATGCACTGTATGTATAAGCAATACAAGGATGTCCGCACAGGCTGCGTCGTATCTGATGTCCAAAATCGGCTGCGGCTGCAAAATTATCCTGACAAACTGTACTGTTTATGACGGACCGGCGATTCCCTACGGAAACTGTTTTACCGGGACAAGCATTACAGTCAGCAATGTAAAAATGCCGGCAGAATTCAGAAATGCACTTCGCAGAAGAATAGGCGTGGGCTGTACTGTTAAAGGACTTTAGAAAAAATAATAAAAAAATAGTAGAAAAAATGTTCGAAATCATTTATACTTATTTCAGGTATCGGAGTATATATGGTTTTGAACATTTTTCTTTTGCTTTGGGACTCATTTCAGGCAGATTCCGGGAAAAATCCAAAAGCATTATATTCTGAACAAAAGGAGGAAGATTGAAAAGGTAATGGCAGAGAACAGCAGAAGAAAACAGAATAAATATATATACGGTTCAGATACGGAAGCTGCTCTGCGACGTAAGGGAAGTACGGTAGCCCAGAGAAAGGCCGGCAGGATTGAGTCGTCGGTCAGAAGCAGCGGGGATAACCGGAGAAGAAGTGAAAACCGGAGTGAGGATTATGATGACAGCTATGAAAATAGCGGAGTGATAAACGAAAAACCCTCCAGGGCAAGAAAAAGCCAGACTGCAGCCGGTTCATCAGAGAAAAAAAGAAATCCTGCAGCCTCAGGAAATAGTAGGAGTTCAGGTAATACGAGGACCGGAGAAGCTTCGGGAAGGACCGTGCGGGGAACATATCCCGCAGGAAGCCGGGGACGTGCCGCTGCCGGAACGGAAACGAAAAATACGGCAGGAAGACAGACCGGAAGACCGGCAGGAAGCAGAAACGTCGGCGGAAATGCAGGCGGCTCCTCGGAACGACCCGGCACAGGACGCGCGGGCAGGGTCGGTACAGGACAGAAGGAGGCCTACAGGCAATACGAAAGCGAAGCTGAGGAAACCTCACTTGCAGATGATATTGCGATAATCTCGGTGCTTGCCCTCAGCATTCTGATGATACTCAGCTATTTCAACCTTTGCGGTAAGGTCGGAGTTGGAGTAAATATTGTTGTTTTTGGTCTTTTCGGAAGGCTTGGATACATTCTTCCGGTACTTATTTTCTGTATGACTGTATTTTTTATTGCCAATAAAGGGAAAAATACCGTCAGTGCCGGGAAAATAGTATTTTCATTTGTGTTCCTGTGTGTGCTTTCCGCACTTGTGCAGATGGCGACGGGAGGATATGATGAAACCCTTAAGGTCGCAGATTATTTTACATATTCGAGAATAGATATTGAACAGGCTTTCCCGGCTTATGGCGGATTGTTTGGCGGAATTCTTGTATTTATGCTCTGTCCGCTTTTGGGAAGCGTTGGTACGGTTGTTACCCTGATAGCGCTTGCACTCATTCTGTTTGTACTTATTACAGGAAAGGCTTTTATCACATACCTTTCCAGAAAGGTAAACAGAAGGGCACATGAAATCAGAAATAACAGAAGGATTGAACGTCAGGAAAGACGTATATATGAGGAGGAACAGGATGATACAGGAATGTATCGGCAGAACAGGCCGGGAGGACGTCGTGTAAGAAGTCTTCCGAGACGCAGAATGGGCTCCTTCGAGGTATATGACAGTCCGGTTTCACCGGCACAGGATGCCGATGCTGCTGATATGTCAGCAGAGGAAGAGGAGCTTAAGAAATCGCTTGACAGGGAACAGAAGAGACAGGAAAAGCTCTCAAATCTCTGGAAACGGCCGAGGTCTGTAAGCGAGTATCCTTCTCCGGCTGCTACAAAGACGGATAGAAAAAATGCCGGTACGGAGGAGGAAAAGCTTCACAGTATCGGGGAAAACGTAAAGGATCAGGAGAAGGTATCTGATGAAAGCAGGTTTGCAGATTCAGAAATTGATACAAGGTTTGCGGATAAGCCTCCTATTGATTTGATCAATCTCCGGAACAATCCGAATCCTGTCCGTAAGAACACTACAAAACAGTATATTGTTACAGATGAGGATTCGAATATTGTAAAGGTTCCTGTTTCAAAAAGCCTTCATGCGGGAAGCAGCAATCCGGAGGATACCGGAAACGGAATAGGTTATAAGATACATGGTCTGTATCCGGAGGATAAGCAGGAGGAAATTCAGGAAGAAACCGCAGAAAATGGAAAAACATCAGCAGATGATAAAATATCGTCGGATGATAAAAACGGAGCCTTCACGGAAGGGTATCCTTTTGGAATGACAGAGTCGGAACATAAGGATGATGACCGGGCTTTGGTGAAGGATTATATGCAGGAGTCTGAGCCTGACGATGTATCGAATATTACACCGATCGGACTGATGCAGAAGAAAAATTCAAGAGGAAACGCAGATAGCGGCAGGTCCGAGGATACCTCCACGAAGGTCACTGAGGTACCGAAAAAGAGCCAGGGTACAATGCGCGATTCCTCGGGAGCTGTCAGGTTTACCGATGTTAATGCAGTACAGAAGCCTGTTGAGCCTGTGAAGCACGAGTACATATTCCCGCCGGTTTCACTGCTTAAAAAGAGCAGAGGAGAAACCAGGGACCTTGCGGCAAAGAAGCTTGAGCTGAAGCAGACAATCGAGAAGCTTCAGCATGCCTTTGAAAGCTTCAATGTCGGTGTAAAGGTGACAGAGGCGAGTGTCGGACCGACTGTTACACGATATGAGGTTTTACCGGATGACGGTGTAAAGGTAAAGGCAATTACCTCATTAAGCGATGATATAAAGCTTGCCCTTGCGGCACCGGAAATCCGTATTGAGGCGCCGATTCCCGGAAAGGCAGCGGTTGGAATCGAGGTTCCGAACAAGGAAAGCGCACCTGTCCTCTTTGGCGATATGATTGATTCCGAGGAGTTCAGAAGCAGCAAATCAAAGCTTTCCTTTGCAGTAGGCAAGGATATAAGCGGAGAAACAGTTGTCTCGAATATCGGCGGGATGCCGCATGCGCTTATTGCCGGTGCTACAGGTTCCGGTAAATCGGTTTGCATAAACGCCCTTATCATGAGCATTCTGTATAAGGCGAAGCCCGAAGAGGTCAAAATGATAATGATTGACCCTAAAAGGGTTGAGCTTGTAGGTTACAACGGAATACCGCATCTGCTGGTTCCCGTTGTTACCGATGTAAAGAAGGCAAACGGAGCCCTGCAGTGGGCAATCCTTGAGATGGACAACCGTTATAAGCTGTTTGCTGATAATGCTGTGACCAATCTTGCCTCCTATAATGAGCTTGTGGAGAAAAAATACAGGGAGGAAGGCGGTACGGGAGACTGTCCTGACAAGCTTCCGCAGATACTTATAATTGTCGACGAGTTGAACGACCTTATGATGACGGCAAATTCAAAGGATGTTGAGGCGGCAATATGCCGTCTGACACAGCTGGCACGTGCCTGCGGCATACATGTAATTCTTGCTACACAGCGTCCTTCGGTTAATGTAATAACCGGTACCATTAAGGCCAATATACCGACACGTATTGCGTTTTCGGTATCATCCCTGGTTGATTCAAGAACAATCATTGACCAGTCCGGTGCCGAAAAGCTTCTCGGAAAGGGCGATATGCTGTTCTATCCGCAGGGCTATGCGAAGCCTGTACGTCTTCAGGGCGCATACGTTTCGGACGGTGAGGTGGCGGAAGTCGTTAAATTCATCAAGGACCAGTATAAGGAATTCAAGTACAATGATGATGTAAGCAGACATATTGATGAGGGTGCCGGAGGCGAGAGCAGTACAGTCCAGAATGATCCGGGCGGAGCACAGAACGCCGATGCCCGTGACGAATACTTCGTGCAGGCAGGAAGATTCATTATCGAAAAGCAGAAGTCCTCTATAGGTATGCTTCAGAGGGTTTATAAAATCGGCTTCAACCGAGCCGCAAGAATCATGGACCAGCTTGCAGAGGAAGGGGTTGTGGGTCCCGAGGATGGCACGAAGGCGAGAAAAATCCTTATGACAATGGAGGAATTTAACGAAAAGTACGGTGAATAAAATTTGTGAAAATACTTATTGAGGGTGAGTAGACACAAAGACCTATAACGAATACTAGGAAAGGAAAGCCGGAAATACCGGCAAAGAAGGTAAAATGGCAAAGGAAAAAGAAGTTAAGACAGAAGCTGCTGATGACAGCAGACAGCGTGCCCTTGAAAGTGCACTGGCACAGATTGAAAAGAATTTTGGTAAGGGCTCGGTCATGAAGCTTGGTGACAATGGTGCACATATGAACATTGAAACCGTACCGACAGGCTGCTTAAGCCTTGACCTTGCATTAGGACTCGGCGGAGTACCGAAGGGGAGGATTATAGAGGTTTACGGACCGGAATCAAGCGGTAAAACAACAGTTGCCCTTCATATGGTTGCTGAGGTTCAGAAGAGAAACGGTATTGCAGGCTTCATCGATGCTGAGCATGCTCTTGACCCTGTATATGCAAAGAATATCGGAGTAGATATTGACAACCTTTATATTTCACAGCCTGACAATGGTGAGCAGGCCCTTGAAATTGCTGAAACAATGGTACGCTCCGGTGCCATTGACATCATCATTATTGACTCGGTTGCTGCACTTGTACCGAAGGCAGAAATTGAAGGAGATATGGGAGATTCACACGTAGGTCTTCAGGCAAGGCTTATGTCACAGGCATTAAGAAAGCTTACAGGTGTTGTCAGCCGTACAAACTGTATAGTCGTATTTATCAACCAGCTCCGTGAAAAGGTCGGAGTCATGTTTGGAAATCCTGAGACAACTACAGGCGGACGTGCCCTTAAATTCTATGCCTCCGTAAGACTTGATGTACGCCGTATCGACAGTATCAAGAACGGTGGAGAGGTTATCGGAAACAGGACAAGAATCCGTGTCGTAAAGAATAAGATTGCACCGCCCTTCAAGGAGGCAGAATTTGATATCATTTACGGTAAGGGCATTTCAAAAATCGGTGACATCATTGATATGGCAGTGAATGATAATATCATCCAGAAGAGCGGCTCCTGGTTCTCCTATAACGGTGAGAAAATCGGACAGGGACGTGAGAACACAAAGGCCTTCCTTGAGGAGCATAAGGACATCTGTGATGAGATTGAAGGACTGCTCCGCGATAAGTATACTACCAAAAATGACAGTGCAGACGATGAAGAAGTACTTCCCGGACCGGCACCTGCAGAGGATTGATCTGCTCTTTTGGCAGAATACTGTTTTAGGAGGCCGGCTGCAATATGAGGGTTGATATTGGAGACCAGACCGGGAAAAAGAAAAAAGTATATGTAGAGGGTTCCTTTATCGGAGCCCTCTATCCAAATGAAATAAGAAGGTTTGGCCTTGAAAATGACGGAGATATTTCAGAAACTGATTTAGAGGAGCTGATGAAGGAGGTCCTTTTAAGGAGGGCAAAGCTTAGGCTGATGAATATTCTGATGCGTTCAGATAAGTCTGAAACAGAGCTTCAAAGAAGGCTTCAGGAGGACGGCTACTGTCAGGCTACGGTTGCCGGGGCGCTTCAGTATGTCAGGGATTTTCATTATGTTGATGACCTTAGGACAGCCGGGAATTTCATAAGAAGCAAAATGAACGGCCACAGTGAACGGGAAATCAGATATCTGCTGGAGCAGAAGGGAATTTCATCTGAATATATTGATATGGCATATTCCGCAGTATTGGAGGAGGATGAAAACGAAGATCCTGAACTGGCTGCCGTTGAGGGCTTTATCAGGAGAAAACTTGGAAGCAGGCTTTCATCCATAAATGAAATGACTTCTGACGAGAAACAGAAGCTTTATGCCGCAGCCTACAGGAAGGGCTTTAAAGGTGAAAACATAAGAAAAGTCATCCGTGAATTTGAAAACACCTTATAAAAATCATCTTTTGTTTATTTCTTACAAATGTCCGCTTATCTGCGGACATTTTTTTGTGCCAAAGTTATACTTGAAAAATATGGAATCTTTAGTATAATGATATTTGGTGAAAATTGGAAAATTCAATATATATCATGGAGGTAAACAATGAGTAATTCAACCAAATTGTCAGCACGTGACCGTATTGCCACGCTGCTTGATGACAACAGTTTTGTAGAGATTGGCGCTCTTGTTACAAAGAGAAGCACCGATTTTAATCTACAGGCTAAAGAAGCGCCTTCAGACGGTGTAGTTACCGGCTACGGCGTTATCAACGGTGCACCTGTTTATGTATATAGTCAGGATGCATCAGTTCTCGGTGGTACTATCGGCGAGATGCATGCAAAGAAAATTGCAAATGTTTATGACCTTGCAATGAAATGCGGAACACCTGTTATCGGACTTGTTGACTGCGCAGGCTTAAGACTTGAGGAGGCTACTGATGCCCTTGAAGGTCTTGGCGAGATTATGCAGAGACAGGCACTTGCTTCAGGTCTCATTCCTCAAATTATGGCAGTATTCGGAACATGCGGCGGCGGACTCAGCGTATCGGCAGGTATGTGCGATTTCGTATTTGCGTCAAAGGCCGGCAAGATGTTTGTAAATGCTCCCAACGCAATCAAGGAAAACAATGAAGGCAAATGCGACAGCGCAGCAGCAGATTTCAAGGCAGAATGCGGTGAAATCGACTATGTTGGCGAGGATGATGTTGATGTTCTTAATGCAGTACGTGAGCTTGTTTCACTTATTCCCGGATGCAATGCTGATGAGGCGGTTGCGGTTGAGTGTGCAGATGATTTAAATCGTGAGACTCCCGAGCTTGTTGCAGTTCTTGAGGATGGTGCAAAGGCTGCAGCTATTCTTGCTGATGACAATAAATTCTTTGAACTTAAGAAGAATTTTGCAAAGCAGATGGCAACTGGCTTTATCCAGCTTGACGGCGCTACGGTAGGTGTTGTTGCCAACAGGACCGCAGTTCTTGACGACAGCTTCAAGGCTGTTGAAAAGCTTGATGCAGTTCTTACGGTTGACGGCTGCAGAAAGGCTATGACCTTTGTTAACTTCTGTGATGCATTTAATATTCCTGTACTTACCCTTACAAATGTTGAGGGCTTCTGCACCTGCATGTGTGGTGAGAAGAAGCTTGCTACAGCAGCAGCAAAGCTTGCGGCAGCATTTGCAAATGCAACTGTTCCGAAGGTTAACCTTATCACAGGCAAGGCAATCGGTTCAGCATATACAGTTATGAATTCAAAGTCTATGGGTGCGGACATGGTATTTGCACTTGAAGGTGCACAGGTTGGTCCCATGAAGGCAGACCTTGCAGCTCAGATTCTTGCTGCAGAGGGCGACAAGAAGGCTAAGCTTGATGCAACTGTTGTAGCACAGGCACAGCTTTCAGTTGAGTCAGCTGCAAAGCGTGGCTATGTTGATTCTATCATTGATGCAGCTTCAGCAAGAAAGAATGTTGTTTATGCATATGAAATGCTTTACCTCAAGGATGAAGGACGTCCTGAAAAGAAGCATGGCACCATTTGATATAATGGAGGATAAAGTATGATATTCTCAAATTTATTTTTACTTGCAGAGGAAGCCGGACAGGATATTACCTGGGGTGAAGCAGGTGCTAATACTGCAATGGGACTTGGAATAGTATTCTGTGCCCTTGCATTCATTTCACTTGTTATCATGCTTGAGGGAAAAATCCTTGGTTCCTTTGGAAAGAAGAAGGCTGCTCCTAAGACAGTTGAGCCTGCAGAGGTCAGTGTACCTGCAGTATCGGCTGCAGACGAGAGCGACGATGAAGAGCTTGTTGCAGTAATTACAGCAGCTATCTATGCATATGAGATGGCAAATGGGGGAACGGTTCCTTCAGACGGACTTGTTGTAAGAAGTATCAGACGTCTCGGCTATGCAAGATAAGCTTATTGTTTGTATTTTAAATGATGTTAACTGCTCCGGATTGGGCAGTATGTAGATTTTGAATTTATTTCAGGAGGTTTTTTCACATGAAAAATTATACCATTACAGTAAATGGCAATGTTTACGAAGTATCAGTAGAAGAGAATGGTGCAGGTGCAGCTCCCGTTGCTGCAGCACCCGCAGTAAAGGCAGCACCCAAGGCAGCACCCAAGGCTGTTGCAGCAGGTGCAGCAGGCAAGGTTAAGGTTGAAGCTCCCATGCCCGGTAAGATTCTTGGAATCAAGGTTAAGGTTGGCGATGCCGTAAAGAAGGGTCAGGTTATCATGATTCTTGAGGCTATGAAGATGGAGAACGAAATCGTTGCTTTAGAGGATGGCGCTATCGCAAGCATTAATACATCAGTCGGCGCTTCAGTTGAAGCAGGCGATCTTCTTGCATCTATTAACTAATGCACTTTTGAATTTATATCAAATACAGGTTGTTTTCGGAGTTTGAACGCAACTGATTTAGAAACGGAGAATTCTTATGGATTATGTATTAGATACATTAGGCAATCTCGCCAAACAGACGGCATTTGCTACATTAAGCTGGGGAAACCTGCTTATGATCCTTGTAGCATTTGTGTTCCTCTATCTGGCAATTGCAAAGGATTTTGAGCCTCTGCTTCTGGTTCCGATTGCATTCGGTATGCTTCTCGTAAACATGTATCCTCAGATCATGGTAAAAGCAGGTGAAGCAATTCCCGGCATGTTCAATCCTGATACAGGTGAGCAGATGTATGCAGACAGTACCGGTCTGCTGGCCTTCTTCTTCCAGCTGGATGAATGGGCTATTCTTCCTTCACTCATTTTCATGGGTGTTGGTGCAGGTACAGACTTTGGTCCCCTTATTGCAAACCCCATCAGCTTCCTGCTCGGTGCAGCAGCACAGCTCGGTATTTTCGTTGCATACCTTCTTGCAATCGTATTAGGCTTCAACGGAAAGGCAGCAGCAGCTATTTCAATCATCGGTGGTGCAGACGGACCTACATCAATCTTCCTTGCAGGAAAGCTTGGTCAGTCAGATCTTATGGGACCCATTGCGGTAGCCGCATATTCATATATGTCACTGGTTCCCATTATCCAGCCTCCTATTATGAAGCTGTTTACTACTGAAAAGGAAAGAACAATCAAGATGACTCAGCTTCGTCCCGTTACAAAGCTTGAGAAAATCCTTTTCCCTATCGTAATCACAGTAGTTGTAGTACTTATCTTACCTTCAACAGCTCCACTTATCGGTATGCTGATGCTTGGTAACTTATTCAGAGAGTGTGGCGTTGTTAAGCAGCTCACAGAGACTGCTTCAAACGCACTCATGTACATCGTAGTTATCCTTCTCGGTACTTCAGTAGGTGCTTCAACATCTGCAGAGGCATTCTTAAAGGTTGACACATTAAAGATTGTTGTACTCGGACTTGTTGCATTTGCATTCGGTACAGCAGGCGGTGTATGGCTTGGAAAGCTTATGTGCAAGCTTACACATGGAAGAATCAATCCGCTTATCGGTTCGGCCGGTGTATCAGCCGTACCTATGGCAGCGCGTGTTTCACAGAAGGTCGGTTCACAGTACGATCCTACAAACTTCCTTCTCATGCACGCTATGGGACCTAATGTAGCCGGTGTTATCGGTACTGCAGTTGCCGCCGGCGTCTTCATGGCAATCTACGGAGTCATATGATAAAAGCTAAGCGAGAGTCTCGTAGCGTGACCGGAAAGCTTGCTTTCCGGGACACTGTTACTGACTTGAGCGGGCAAATACATGAGCATAAAAGCCACGCGAAGAATGAGCGGGGCGATATGCGAATGTATTTGAGCATTGCGAGAGTGCGAAGCACGGAGCAATGCGTAGCTTTTATATAAAATGTGCAAAGCAATGAGCATAAAAGCCACGCGAAGAATGAGCGGGGCGATATGCGAATGTATTTGAGCATTGTGGGAGTGCGAAGCACGGAGCAATGCGTAGCTTTTATATAATATACAAATATAACAAATAGTTATCAAATAGAAAGGAAATAATACAATGACTGAAAAAAGACCGGTAAAAATTACTGAGACCATCCTTCGTGATGCTCATCAGTCACTTATCGCAACAAGAATGCCTACCGAGCTTATGCTTCCCATCATTGATAAGATGGACAAGGTAGGTTATCATTCAGTAGAGTGCTGGGGCGGTGCTACATTCGACAGCTGCCTCCGTTTCCTTAAGGAAGATCCCTGGGAGCGTCTTAGAAAGCTCAAGGCCGGCTTCAAGAACACAAAGCTTCAGATGCTTTTCCGTGGACAGAATATCTTAGGTTACAATCATTATGCAGATGATGTAGTTGAGTACTTCGCTCAGAAGTCAGTTGCAAACGGTATTGATATTGTTCGTATTTTCGACTGCTTAAATGATCTTCGTAACCTTGAAACAGCAGTAAAGGCTACCAAGAAGGAGGGCGGACATGCACAGATCGCTCTTTCATACACACTTGGTGATGCTTATACACTTGATTACTGGAAGAATACAGCAAAGAAGATTGAAGAGCTCGGTGCAGATTCAATCTGTATCAAGGATATGCCGGACTTCTTGTTCCTTATGAGGCTACAAAGCTTGTTAAGGCACTCAAGGAGGGCTCAAAGCTTCCTATCCAGTTACATACACATTACACCTCAGGTGTTGCTTCAATGACATACATGAAGGCTGTTGAGGCAGGCTGCGATATCATCGATACAGCTATGTCACCTCTTTCAATGGGTACTTCACAGCCCGCTACAGAGGTTATGGTTGAGACCTTCCGTGGTACAGAGTACGACACAGGCCTTGATCAGAGTCTTCTTGCAGATATCGCTGCTTACTTTGCTCCTTACCGTGAGGAGTGCCTTGCAAGTGGTCTTCTTAATCCCAAGGTTATGGGCGTTAACATCAAGACACTTCAGTATCAGGTTCCCGGCGGTATGCTTTCAAACCTTGTTTCACAGCTTAAGGAAGCACATCAGGAGGATAAGTTCCAGGCAGTTCTCGAGGAAGTTCCCCGTGTACGTAAGGACTTCGGTGAGCCCCCGCTTGTTACACCTTCATCACAGATCGTTGGTACTCAGGCAGTTCTTAATGTTCTTCAGGG
>JAZQNG010000082.1:0-24539 GCA_045627205.1 Lachnospiraceae bacterium | reverse complement strand
ACATGCAGTACCGATACCGATATGGGCCATACCCTTATTCTTCATGACTGTGCTTACATCAGCAAAGTCGAGATTTACAATACCATTATCATTTATAAGGTCCGTAATACCCTGGATACCCTGACGGAGAACCTCATCAGCCTTCTTGAAGGCATCGGGTAATGGAGTCTTACGGTCTATAATCTGTAAAATTTTCTCATTCGGGATAATAACAAGTGTATCAACATGCTCACTAAGTGCCTGAATGCCCTTCATTGCATTGTTCATACGGATTTTCTTCTCGAATTTAAAGGGCTTTGTTACAACACCTACGGTAAGGATATCCATATCCTTTGCAATCTGTGCAATAAAAGGAGCAGCACCTGTTCCTGTTCCGCCACCCATACCACAGGTAACAAATACCATATCTGCACCGCGGATAGCCTCAGCAAGCTCTTCCTTGCTCTCCTCCGCAGCATTACGTCCAACATCCGGATTTGCTCCGGCACCAAGACCCTTTGTAAGCTTTTCACCAATCTGGATACAGGTAGCTGCCTTGCAGCGCTTAAGCTGCTGCATATCAGTATTTACGCAGATATAATCCACTCCCTGAACTCCATCCTCTATCATTCTGTCAACAGCATTATTACCGGCACCGCCTACACCGATGACTATCATTTTTGCGGAATCGTTTGTCTCACTGTTTGTAATTTCAATCAAGGTCTTGTCCTCCTTTTTTGTACGAAAATACTCATTCAAATGTATTTTACATATTTCTTACAAAATAATCAAGTATTCTTACAAGATTTTTCAAAAAATTTGCAGAAATATTTAATTATTTATTGTCATGTTATTGGTTTTCCGGTGACCTCCCCCACCGATGGGTCATAATTTCTTAAATCATATTTATATTTTACATCTCCCGAGGCATTGTTAAGCTTCTTTAAACAGGCCAGCTGTTCGTCATGAAGCTCTCCGCTTCCGAGAAGTGCAATATTTCCGTCATAATATATCGTGATATTGTTTCTTAAATCGAAATTGATTTCATCACAGTCTATTTCAGCCTTTATAAGCAGCTGTGTAAGGTTCATCAGCTTATCAAAAAGGGAAACATCCTCGATTTCAAGGCGTTCGTTCAAAACCACCTTTGTAAACTCAATACCGGTTACCTCCGGTATTCCCTCCATTTTTTTATCGGAGCTTTCAACAACAATTCCTTCACGGTCAAAATGCAGATACGAGCCCATATGCTTCACGCATCCGGCAACTGCCTTATCATAAACATAAATGTTAATGGAATTTCTATCAACATATTCGATATCTATTTTTTCCACAAATGGAATCGGCTCTATACTACCAATCACCTGCCTGCGCAGGTAAAGAATCGGAGTAAAAAGGTCTGCCTTGTCCTTAATCACAAGGGCTTTTATCTGATCGTCGGTATAATAGCTTCCGTTTATGACGGTTATCCTGTCCTCGTCAAGCCTGAAATAGCTGTCAAAGCATTTCAGCAGTACAAATACCGCGGAGCAGATCAATATTATAATTAATATCGGTTTATATTTTTTCATCTTTTAATCTTCACTAATATCTTCTACCGTATACTTAGACACACTCAGTACAAGTCCCATTTCCAGCATAAGGGCAATCAGCGATGAGCCTCCGTAGCTTATGAACGGGAGCACGACGCCTGTAGGCGGTATTGTACCTGTAACAACTGCAATATTCAAAATAAACTGTACGGCAATCTGGATAAACACACCCGTTGCAATAAGACTTCCAAGCATATCAGTTGCATTCATTGCAATTTTCATTATCCTGAACAGAAGAAGGAGAAATACGATAATAACAGCTACGGCGCCAAGCAGACCAAGCTCCTCGCATATTACCGTAAATATCATATCAGTATGTACTTCCTGAATATACCCCTTCTTAAGTACACCGTTTCCAAGTCCCTTTCCGAACAATCCGCCGGAGGCGATTGCATAAAAGCCCTGCATAACCTGTGAGCCCGGATCATTTTCAGGATTCAGCCAGGTATCTATTCTTGCGGCACGATATCCGGTACCGTTAAACAGCAGATATGCGCCTAATGCAACCACAGGAATAAGCAGAACGAAATACTGCCATTTTTTACGTGAAATCACAAAGCATGTTCCAAAAACAACGGCACCCATAATAATC
Source organism: Lachnospiraceae bacterium (assembly GCA_045627205.1). Taxonomy (GTDB): domain Bacteria; phylum Bacillota; class Clostridia; order Lachnospirales; family Lachnospiraceae; genus RUG11977. Next base: position 22,376 of record JAZQNG010000082.1, on the reverse strand, counting down.
GCACTCGAAAGGTTCTGCATCAGGACAAAGGCAATCGGAATCGCAAGCGGAATACCAACCACAAAAAGTCCTGCTATATTTTTAAAATATTTTTTGAAAACACAGCATAAAATCGGCGTTGCCATTACAAGCATTGCCTTTGTAAATTCAGACGGCTGAAGTGTAAATGAACCTCCGATGGAAATCCATCGCTGTGAGCCGTTTACACCATGTCCCTTAAAATATACATAAACCTGAAGTCCAAGACATATAAGCCAGATAAAAAAGGTCGGTCTTATGCTGATTTTTTTGTAAACAGGAATAAGTGTTTTAAAAAACACATGATAATCTATCATGGAAACAATAAGCATACCTGCAAATCCGATTCCCAAAAACATAAGCTGGTTTTCAAAAAACTTTACTTCATCATTGTAGTAATGGTCTGCATTAAAATAGCTTGTACTGTAAATCATAATCAGTCCGAAAACGCACAAAAACAATATAAGCAGAATAAGGCTTACATCATAATGGCTTAATACTTTTTTAATTACGGGCTGTTTTCTATTTTCCACAATACAGATTAACTCCTGTCCGTTTCTAAATTCTTAAATCATCTTTTTATCAGCACTGCTGAGAGCTGCACTTCTCTGACAGGCTTATTATTTTTTCAGAACAAGGTCCTTGAATATTCTTCCCCGTTCCTCATAGTTTTTAAACATTCCCCAGCTTGCACAGCAGGGTGAAAGTAAAACCGTATCGCCATTGCAGGCTTCCTTTTTGCAAATGGCAACTGCCTCCTCCATGCTTTCAACAAACTGATAGTCCATAAAGCCATGTTTCTTAGCGCATTCGGCTATCTTTTCCCTTGTCTGTCCCATCAGGAGAAGCTTCTTTATCTTTCCGTCAAACGCCTCAATCCACTCATCATACTCAGAGCCCTTATCATAGCCGCCGCCGATAAGGAAGGTCGGACCGGACATTGCCCGTACTGCCTGAATTGATGCATCCGGATTTGTGCCCTTTGAATCGTTATAATACTTTACACCGTCAATCGTTGTAACATACTCGATTCTGTGCTCAACAGGCGTAAACTCACAGAGTGTCCTCCTGATGTCCTCCATCGGAACTCCCATAAAACGTCCGGCAGCAACTGCAGCCATGACATTTTCATAATTATGTCTTCCGATAAGAATCATTTTATCAACATCAATCACCTTTTCGCTCTTACCGTCAATGGCCTCATAAATGGCGCCATCGCTATAGTACATACCATTTTCAAGAATCTGCTTTGAAGAGAACCAGCAGATTTTGGCCTTGACCTCCTTTGCCTTTCTCCTGAGTGTTTCATCCTCATAGTTCATAATGCAAAGATCCTCTGCTGTCTGATTTCTTGTACAGTTGAATTTTGCATTAATATAATTCTCCATCGTATGATGTCTGTCGAGATGGTCAGGCGTGATGTTAAGAATCATACTTACCGCAGGATGAAAGGTTTCGACGGTATCAAGCTGAAAGCTGCTCATTTCGGCAACTGTTATTCCGTCATCAGAGCTGTCAAGGCAAACCCTTGTATACGGTATACCGATATTTCCGCCGACAAGCGTATTCTTAAAGGCATTTTTCATGATTTCGCCTGTGAGTGCCGTTGTAGTGGTCTTCCCGTTTGTTCCTGTTACGGCCACAATTTTTCCCTTCGTGTAATAATACGCAAGCTCGACCTCGCCTATTACCTTCACGCCCTTTGCCTCCATAGCAAGAACACGTTCGGAATCCTTCGGAACTCCGGGGCTGATGACGAGATAATCTGTTTTTTCAAGACAGTCGGCAGGAATCTGTCCGCATTCTATTCTCCCGGAAAAATCCTCGGGAAGCTTCTTCCTGATTTCTTCTGTTTCCAGCTTTTTATCATCATACAGAACAATCTGTGCGCCGGTGCCGTTTAAAAGATTTGCGGCAGCTATCCCACTTATACCTGCGCCCAGAATCAGTACTTTTTTACCATTAAAATCCATATCTCTAACCTGAACCTTCCCATAAAACAGCAGAAAATCCAAATGAACATCTGCCCTTTTATCAAAAAATCTATATTTAGTATGCTTCAGCACATTTAAGCACATTATATGCAATTAAGGTTTTATGTGCAATACCTTATATTTTCATTCGGCTTCTTCAAAATCATCGGGTATTACATCAGGATTGTCCTCATCTGCAGGGTCCATCTCATTCTCAAGCTCATGAAGAAGTTCAAGGTCAACCACGTACTCAATATCGCCTTCAGGATAAAGTCCGAGATAAGGAAGTATCTCCTGAAATACTGCACTTGTCATACTGGTGGCAGGTCTCGATGAGCCTTTCAGCTCCTCATCATGTATTTCATCTATTACAACATACATCATTACCTTAGGGTCATCAGCAGGAGCAAAGCCGGCAAAAGAAACAACATATTTCTTTTCTGTCCTCGGACGCTTCTGTGCCGTTCCTGTTTTTCCTGCAATCAGGTATCCGTTTACCTTTGCAGGTGTTGCAGTACCGGATTCTACAGTCTTATACAATGCCTGCCTGATAAATTCAGAGGTTGTACCGCTGACAGTCTGTCTTACCTCAAGATTATCAAAGGATTTAACCTCTGTACCGTCATCTGTTGTAATCTGCTTTACAAGATGAGGCGTGTAATAGGTTCCTCCGTTAATCAGTGAGCAGTATGCCGCTGCCATCTGAACCATTGTAACATTAAAGGTTGTACCGAAGCTGCTTGTGGCAAGCTCAGTAACATTAAGCTTACTCTTATCGATAATGATACCCGTAGCCTCTCCTGTTATATCAATTCCGGTCAGCTTACCAAAGCCGAAGGAATTCTGATATTTATAGAAGTCGTCACGTCCGAGCCTGTCTGCTATTGACATCAGTGCGCAGTTGCAGGACTTCATCAGGGACTCGGTAAGGGTAAGTGTTCCGTGCCCCTCCTTTTTGTTGCAGCCTATACGCCAGCCGCCGACCTCGTTATATCCCGCGCAGTTAAAGGTATCCAAACTCGTTACAACATTTTCCTCCAGTGCAGAAGCAACCGTTATCGATTTAAATGTCGAACCGGGCTCGTAGGTGTCGGAAACACAGAAATTACGCCAGTTTTTATAAATTATGTTCAGCTTTTCATCCTGTGTCATTGCCTCCTGTTCCTCAGCCGTATACCAGGTATCAAGAGAGCGTGGATTGTTCAGGTCATATTCCTCATTTGAGGCCATTCCCAGAATCTCACCGTTATTGGGATCCATAATGATTATGCCAATATTGTTACAGCCCGGATCAGCCCTGAATTCGCGGATTTTTTTCTCAATAATACTCTGAATATTATAATCAATTGTTGAAACCAGAGTATTTCCATTCTCTGCCGCTTTTATGGTCTGAACCTGGTTCAGCTCATTATCAAAATAGCCGTACTGCATTCCCGAGCTGCCTGTCAGTACCTCGTTATAATACTGCTCAAGACCGTTCGATCCGCCATCCCTCGTCGCAAATCCGATAACATGTGAGGCGAAGGTCGAGTAAGGATAAACTCGTTTATATTCCTCCTCGAACCATACGCCGACAACATGTTTATGGGAGGACTTATATTTGTTGTAGTCTGATACTCTTGAATAATCGATATTCCTCTCAAAAACAATATATGAGCTGGTGGAGTTCTGTGCAATCACATTTATCATGGTTGCCTCATCATATCCGAGCGATTCAACAAGTGCCTTAAGCGAAGGCTCATAATAATAATCCGCGCTTAAAATAACGGCAGGATCGATAATTACATTGTATGTTTTCTCGCTTCTTGCAAGGACAATGCCGTTTCTGTCCGTAATCACGCCACGCTGTGCCGGAAGTACCCTGCTTCTGTAGGACTCCTGTGAAAGTACCGCCTTGGTATACTCATCTCCACGTACATTTATGATGTATAAAATACGTCCGATAAGTACAAGGGCCAAAATAACAACAATAACAAAGACGAAGCTAAGGGTTCCCCTTATCACTTCGCCTGTTGCTCTTCTCTGTTCTTTTTCGCCCTTTACTGCCATATCCTGTTCTCCATCGTACAAGCTGCCTGTCCGGTAGCATTTCCCCGGACCCATCCATTTTTATTTCTGAACAAAAGCCCTCTGTTACATTACACCGGGAATCTTCTGGAACTGTCTGACATGTCCTGAATCAGGGCTGTCATAATATATAGTCTGGTTTTCATTGGGATACTGCATATTAAACTTTGAAACAGCAATTGAATAAATCATGTTTCTGTCCACATCGACATCCAGCTGTGTCTTCAGTGAAGCATTCATTGACTGAATATCTGTAAGCTCATTTTTTGCACTCTGAAGCTCGTTTGTAAGCATATTGATCTGTGACTGTACCGAAAGATAACGGTATGCATGCAGAAGTAATGCGCCAAGGGTAATTACAAGAAACATTGTTGTAACAAGATTGACGTGATATTTTGTTTTATAACGTACCTGTACTTCAGCTTCCTCATATACCTCGTTATCGGGTATGTACTCAGGTTCTACGCCATAGAAATCCTCAGACTCATAATCCTCTTCATAGAGCTCCTCGTCTGAATAGTATTCCTCTTCGTATTCTTCCTGTGCAAGCTGTCTTGCGGCATTTCCTTCCACCGCTTTGCTGTAACGGCTCTCATAATACTTTCTGTCATAAGCGAATTTGTTTGTTCTGCCTGTTGCCATACCTGAATCTCCTTCATTGTCATCCGTGACACTAACTGCATCCTTTTAATCAGTTGCCTTTTTCAAATATCCTTAATTTACTGCTTTTCGACCTCGGGTTATTCGCAAGCTCCTCTTCACCCGGAAGTATTGCCTTTTTCGTGATATGTCTGCCCTTTGATTTCTTCCCGCACACACATACCGGAAACTCCGGTGGACATGTACAGGGGTTTTCTGCCCTGTTAAATGCTGTTTTTACTATCCTGTCCTCCAGCGAATGGAAGGTTATTATACAAAGCCTTCCGCCCGGTTCCAGTCTGTCTATCATTTTATCAATTGAATTTTCAAGCACCTCAAGCTCTCTGTTAAGCTCGATCCTTATTGCCTGAAAGGTTCGTTTTGAAGGATGTCCTCCGCTTTCCCTGACCTTTGCCGGTATTGCTGTCCTGATGATTTCATTCAGTTCAAAGGTCGTTTCGATCGGTTTTTCCTTTCGTGCAAGGCATATATGCTTCGCTATGTTTTTGGCAAATCTGTCCTCGCCGTAATCCCTGATTATATGAAACAGCTCCATCTCGCTGTATTCATTCACGATATCTCTTGCCGTCCTGCCCTCTTCCCTGTCCATCCTCATGTCGAGAGGGGCATCCATTCTGTATGAGAAGCCTCTGTCAGCCGTATCCAGCTGATAAGAGGAAACTCCCAGATCAAGAAGTATTCCCGAAACACTGTCTATCTGAAGTCCGTCCAGTATTTCACTGATTCTTTCATAATTGCTTTTTACTATTGTGCATTTTTCAATATATTGCTTCAGTTTTTCCGTTGCCGCTGCTATTGCATCCGAATCCTGGTCTATTCCTATGAGCCTTCCGTTTTCAAGTCTTCCGGCCACCTCAAAGGAATGTCCCGCGCCGCCAAGCGTTCCATCAACATATATTCCGTCCGGCTTAATATTCAGTCCTTCAATTACTTCATCAAGGAGAACAGATTTATGTTTGAACTCTGCTTTATTGTTTTCTGCATCCATATCCTTTTCTCCTATCAGTACCACTCAATTCCGGTTAAAACTTCAAGCCATATTCTGTCGACATTTTTTCAACAATGTCCTCCATTGATTCATCAAGTGAAATCGAATCAAGTCTTTCCCTACTCCAAAGCTCAACCTTGTTTCCTGCGCCTACAAGAACAACGTCCTTGTCAAGCTCAGCCAGCTCCTTCAGCTTTTGAGGAACAAGTATTCTTCCCTGCTTGTCAACCTCACACTCACTTGCATTCTGCATGAAAAATCTCTGAAGCTGTCTTGCCTCACGCGTATTGGGTAATTCGGCAAGCTTTTCCGCAAATGCTTCCCACTCCTTTGCGGGGGTAAGATAGAGGCATCCGTCAAGACCGGTTGAAACTACGAAGTTTTCTCCAAGGGCTTCCCTGAACTTTGCAGGCACAATGACTCTGTTCTTAGGATCAATTGTATGATTAAATTCACCCATAAACATAAGCCATTTCCTCCACTTCGTTTCACTTTGTTCCACTTTCCCCCACTTACGCTTTAATTATAAGCATAAAAAATATAAAATGCAAGTGAAATTTCACAAAAAATTCAAAATTTGTACATTTATTTGTATACTATTCTCACAAAATTCATTTAATACAAAATATAGTGTGCGAAATTTTGTTCGATACAAAAAAATTCCATCGATAAGGTGTAAAAAGTACCTCTGTTCGATGGAATTGTCAGATAATTGTACATTTGTTCTACTGCTGTAAAATAGAAAGACAGGTCATCTGCTCATTCCTGCGTAATTCTTTCATCTTACAGAACAAAATATCCTGATAAAAAAAACGGACGTATCTGATAACACGTCCGTTTAAAATTAAAAATCTATTTCTGATTTTATATGTTTCCTTTAGATAGTTTTATAATATTTCTTACGCCTTCACATCCGCTTCCTTATTCTCTTCAGGCGTTTCCTCTTCCATCTTCTCTGTATTTTCAGGTTCTTTTGTATTCTTTACCTCTTCTTTTTCCGCTTTCGGTGTACTTTTTGCCGCAATCACTCCACAGATTGCGCTTCTCCAATCCATACCCTTTTTTATTGCATTTATCCTGAACAAAACAAGAAGGAACATACTTACTACAAACATAATTGCAGCAAGCAGTCTTGTAACAGGAATACTTGTATTCCAAAGGAACAGCTGGTCCGTTCTTACGCCCTCGATGATAAATCTCCCCAGTCCGTAGCCGCCAAGATAAATAAGAAGTATTTCACCGTTAAACTTCTTTCTTTTTGACGCCCACAGCAGAACCAGAAGAACCAGAACATTCCAAAGAGACTCATAAAGGAAGGTAGGCTGAACCTGAATAAACTGTCTTCCATCAGCCAATGTGACCATATTGTCACGTATTTCCTGTATATTTGCAAGTGCGGCAGGTTTTCCGGCAAACACAGAGGCAACAACCTCATCCGGACAGCCGGGTTTAAAATAATAGGTCAGTCCCGGATCGTTCACATCTATCTGCATAGCAAAAATACTGTCCGTAAATTTACCGAATGCCTCCCGGTTGAAGAAATTTCCCCATCGTCCTATAATCTGGCCCAATATCAGACCGGGAACACCGGTATCAACCATCAGACCGAAATTCACCTTTCGGATACGGCAGAAAATAACAGCCGTGAGGACAGCAGCAATAATTCCCCCGTAAATTGCCAATCCGCCCTGCCTCAGATTGAAAATCTGAAGAAGGTTATCCTTATATGAATCCCATTCAAAGGCACAATTATAAATTCGCGCGCCAAACACCGAAATAGGTATGGCCCACAGTGCAAGATCATAATATATATCCGTATTCTGGCCTGTTTTTTTAGCCTGTCTTAGTCCAAGCATGATGCCCATCACCATACCGAAGGCTATCACGATACCGTAAAAGGCTATTGAAAAACTGCCAAGCATAATACCATGCGGCAGGTGTTTAAGTTCAATACCCAAACCAGGAAAAAAAACGGATGTTTCATTTCCCCACAAGCTCATAGCAATTCCTCACGAAATATTTACACATTAAATCTGAAAAGAATTACATCTCCGTCCTGAACAATGTATTCCTTTCCCTCGGAACGGACAAGTCCTTTTTCCTTTGCTGCATTAAAACCGCCGCAGGCTACAAGATTATCGTAATTTACAATCTCGGCCCTGATAAATCCGCGTTCAAAATCCGAATGAATCTTTCCTGCAGCCTGAGGAGCCTTCGTTCCTTTTCTAATCGTCCAGGCTCTCGACTCCTTAGGACCCGCCGTAAGGAAGCTCATAAGTCCGAGAAGGTCGTAGCTTGCAACAATCAGCTTTTCAAGACCTGATTTGCTTACTCCCATATCCTCAAGGAACATCTTCTTTTCTTCATCATCCAGTTCCGAAAGCTCCTGCTCCATCTGGGCACATACAACAAATACACCGTCTCCGTCCTTTGCGGCAAATTCACGTACTGCGGCTACATAGCTGTTTGAAGCACCGTCATCAGCCATGTCATCCTCCTTAACATTTGCGGCAAAAATAACAGGCTTCGATGTAAGAAGACAGAAGGATTCAAAAATAGCCTCTTCCTCTTCATCCGCAGGTGTATAATTCTTTGCAAGCTCACCGTCCTCAAGCATAGTCTTAAGCTTCTTTAAAAGCTCAACCTCCTTTGCGAGGGCTTTATTGTTTATTGCGCCCTTCACTCCCTTTGCAAGTCTCTTTTCAATTACCTCAAGATCCGCAAAAATGAGTTCAAGATTAATGGTCTCAATATCACGTGCCGGATCTACGCTTCCGTCAACATGGACAATATTTGTGTCCTCAAAGCATCTTACGACATGAACAATCGCATCTACCTCACGGATATGTGAAAGGAACTGGTTTCCAAGACCTTCACCCTTTGAGGCACCCTTTACAAGACCTGCAATATCAACAAATTCAATTACTGCCGGTACTCTTGACTCGGACTTGTACATATCGGTAAGGACATCCAGTCTCTCATCCGGTACGGCAACCACACCCACATTAGGGTTTATGGTACAGAACGGATAGTTTGCGCTTTCCGCTCCCGCCTTGGTAATAGAGTTAAAAAGAGTACTTTTGCCTACGTTCGGCAGACCAACGATTCCAAGTTTCATTTTAAAATCCTAACCTTTCTTCCCATTAAATAAAGCCTGTCTCAATCTCCCTTACTGCTTTCATAAAGGAGTCTTCTCTGCTGAGAATAAAAATAATTTATATAATTCCTGCTTGTCTCTATAAAGGAACAGCCATAATTATAATCAAAGTATCCGTGCCTGTCTTCAGACACACGCACAATTACACCGCGCAGGAACACCTCACCGAGCTCAGAATCAATGGTAAAGCTGATAAAGCTTCCCTTCTCAAGCTTAACATCCGCATCAATGGATGCACCACCCTCGCTCATATCCTTAAGATATGCCCTGCATTCCAGTTCCCTGATATTATCATCCAGGGAATTCATGGTATTTTCAAGGTCAATCTCCGGAGTACGGTTTGAAGCATTTCCGGACTCAGGCAGAGTGTACACCTCATATTTCATGGTAACCTCAAAGCCGGCATCAAGGCGGAACTGGGTCCTCCTGTTATAGGAGGCTCCTTTTTTGTTAACGCGGAACACATGAAGCTTCGAACCATCTTCAAGCGTAGCTATGCCCGCATCAACATTTTCCCAGCGCCAGTATCTGTCCTTTTCCCGGTAAATTATGTCTACCCTGTCATCCCTTGTGAAATTGAACAGATTTCTTTTACTTGCAATGGGCGTAACACCGATACAGTTTTCATCAACATACTCAACCTCGCTGACTATTCTGTAATTATAGCCCTTGCGTTTAATCATTATATCAACATAAGATTCAACTTTTATATCACTAAGCTTCATAAAAACCCTCATGCCGCTATCAGAAAGCGGCTAATTACTTAAAAAAACACATTTTATTTCATAATTTCCAAAAAGCCGCGTACATTTTCGCTTATGCAGCCATTAAAAACACTGCTTCCCGAAACAATGACATTTGCACCGGCATCAATTATACTTCTGACATTTCCGGTATTAATCCCCCCATCAACCTGAATATCAATGTCCCTTCCGCATTTTTCCAGCATATTCTTCAACTCCCTGATTTTTTCCGTGGAATTTTCAATAAAGGGCTGGCCTCCAAAGCCCGGATTAACAGACATTATAAGAATCATATCCGCATAGTCCAGAACATACTCAAGTGCGCTTAAGGGTGTAGCCGGATTGAGGGCAACGCCGGCCTTCAGTCCCCTTTCCCTTATATGTGCAAGTGTCCTGTTCAGATGAGTACATGCCTCTGCATGTACCGTAATCATGTCAGCGCCCGCATCGGCAAATGCATCGATATACCTTTCGGGTTCGGTAATCATAAGATGAACATCAAAGGTCAGTCCGCTGACCTTCCTGATTGAGGAAATGAGAGGAAGACCAAAGGAAATACTCGGAACAAAATGACCGTCCATGACATCAATATGCAGCAGCTGTGCCCCCGCCTTTTCAACCTCACATATCTGTTCCCCAAGCTTTGCAAAATCTGCCGCCAGAATAGAAGGCGCCAACTTATTCATTACAATAACCTCCAAATATTACAATCAATACTTCTTCGCTGCTTCCTTAAGCTCCTTATAAAGCAGTGAATAATTCGTATATCTTGATTTGCTGATTTTTCCTGAGCTTACAGCATTTTTCACACCGCAGACAGGTTCATTTATATGATTGCAGCTCAAAAACCTGCATTCATTCTCATATTCTCCAAATTCCTTAAAATAAAATTTCAGATCCTTATAATCAATATCAAACAGATACATTGAACCAAAGCCGGGAGAATCACACAGATAAGTACCCTCACCGAGCGCTATCAGTTCAGTATGCCTTGTTGTCTGTTTACCACGCTTTATTTTTTCGCTCAGCACACCGGTTTCCATATTTGCTTCCGGGGCAAGCAGATTCATCATTGACGATTTACCGACACCCGACGGTCCCGCCAGTATCGTTGTCTTTCCCTTAAGTACCTCACGGATTCTGTCGATTCCCTCATCATTTAAAACGCTTGTAAACAGCACCGACACGCCACAGGCCTCGTAGTTTGAAGCGAGAAGCTGTATGTCTGCATCATTTACCATGTCCGTCTTGTTAAAGCACACAACAGTCGGAATATCCTGCTTTTGCATCATAATCAGAAATCTGTCAAGCAGATTCAGGTTCGGCTCAGGTTCCGCCGCGGCAAATACCACCAGTGCCTGGTCAACATTTGCAGACGCAGGACGGATAAGAGCATTTTTACGTTCAAGAATATCGGTTATACTGCCTGTCTTTTCAGCCTCATCAAGAACCTCCACAGTGACATAATCTCCGACAAGGGGAGTCATCCTGTCCTTACGGAAAATTCCCTTGGCCTTGCATTCATATGTCTCACCATTTTCGGTCTTAATATAATAGAATCCGGCGATTCCCTTCACTATCCTGCCAGTCATCCGCAAATCTCCCACACAAGACTCTCTTGCCATACCTTAATACTAAAATATCATAAAGCCGCATCCGAAAATATCATTGCCGAATATCTTAAAAACAGCACAAAGGGATTTCTCCCTTTGTGCAAAAATTCAGTTATAACATTCCGGTAATCCTTTGGAAAATCAGCCTGCAGGCTGCTCATCCGGCTCTGTATCAGCCTCAGGCTGGTCGGGATTTTCCGGAACATCCGTATTTTCTCCGCCACCGTCATTATTTCCTGTTTCCTCGCCAGTATCGGGATTATCATCATCTCCTGTCTCAGGATCTACATCCGTTTCATCGGGAATCACAGGCTCAGGCTCCTTTTCGGAGCCCATACTTACACTGATGGAAACAACAGTAGCCTCATCCAGCAGAGTATCAGGATCATATGACTGGTCACAGACTATGCCCTCGTCATAAGCATCTGAATGAACATATTCAATATCAACCAACAGATTAGCCGCCTCAAGCAGCTTCTTAGCCTTGCTCTCCCTCTTGCCTACAACATTAGGACAGGGGATACCCTTAAATTCCGGTCCAAGACTGACATATACAACAACCGTCGTTTCCTTCGGAACCATAGTGCCGCCCTCGGGTTCTGTACGGATAATATAGCCTGCTTCAACCTCATCGTTGTTCTCTTCAAGTCTTACAACAGAGAACTTCAGTGCCTCAAGGAGCGCAATTGATGAAATTGCCTCCTTGTTGTTTACAGGAGTGATTTCATAAAGCTCCGTACCTGCACTTAAGGTAAGGATAACCTGCTGGTTTGCCGTACATGTAGCGCCCTCTGCAGGATACTGGTCTGCAACCTTTCCCTTATCAATATCATCTGCGAATTCTTCCTCGGACCATTCAATCCTGAAATCCTTCGAAACGGCATTAAGCGTATTCATGGCGTCCTCTATCGTAAGATTTACGACACGGGGCATTGTGACGAGCACGCTTCCCGCCGGTGTAGGTGTAGGTGTAGGAGTAGAAGTAGCTCCGACAAGGATTTTACCCGGATCATCGGTAATCTTTTCAGTAGGTGTTGTAGTACTCTCAATATTTATGATATTACCCAGATCAATCGGGTCGTCACTGAAGAAATACCTCTTCAGAAGGATAAAAATCACAATAATGACCGCCAGTGCAACAAGAACACTGACAACCGTCAGGACACGTTCAAGCAGCGGATCCTTTGAATCAAGCTCCTCTGTTTCCTGCTTAACCTTTTTCTTGACCTTGCGGCTGCTGTTATCCACATGGGTTACCGGTGATTTAGCAGCACTCTTTATTGTATTCAGCTCCTCCTCGGAAATGTTTCTTGTAGGAGAAGCGCTTACTGTTGCATTACTTGCAATATTTACATAATCGCCATCAGGATTGATGACCGAACGCTTAAGGTCGTTAATAAGCTCTGAAGCTGACTGATAACGGCGTTCAGGCTTCTTCTGCATACACTTCTGTATAATCTTATCAATGCTGAGCGGCACCTCAGGATTAAGCTCCCTTACGGGAACTGCCTCACTCTGAATATGAAGAAGTGCAACCGAAACAGAATTATCACCTGCAAAGGGTACCTGTCCCGTAAGCATTTCATACAGGGTAACACCGAGGGAATAAATATCGCTTCGCTCATCACTGTAGCCGCCTCTCGCCTGTTCAGGCGAAAGATAATGTACGGAACCTACGGCATTCTGCGAGATGGTATTCGAGGTTGCCGCCTTTGCAATACCGAAATCCGCAACCTTAACCTTGCCCTCTCTCGAAATAATAATGTTCTGGGGCTTAATATCCCTATGAATGATGTGATGCATATGTGCAGCTTCCATACCCATTGCAATCTGGATTGCAATGCCTACCGCTTCCTTCACATCAAGTCTCTTCCTCTTTTCAATGAACCGCTTCAGAGTAATGCCTTCCACAAGCTCCATTACAATATAATGAAGACCGTCATCATCTCCAACATCATATACACTTACGATATTAGGATGCGAAAGTCCTGCGACCGACTGTGCCTCAGCCCTGAATTTCTGTACAAAATTAGTATCGGAAGAAAACTCCGACTTCAGGATTTTAATGGCAACATAGCGGTTCAGACGATGGCAAAGAGCTTTATATACATCAGCCATTCCTCCGGAACCGACCTTGTCGATTATTTCGTATCTGTCACTTATGTACATTCCCGCTTTAATCATGATAACAAACCTTTCATTTCCTTAATTAGTCTATTTTTACAAGAACTACGGAAATATTATCCTTTCCGCCATTTTTATTGGCTCTGTCCACCAGCACATCCGTACATTTTACAAGGTCCTCTTCATATTCCTTAACGACCTCAAGGATTTCGCTGTCGGCAACCATATTTGAAAGTCCGTCCGAACAAAGAAGGATTATATCTCCCTTATTCAACGGGACCTCAAACATATCCGGTATTACAACCCCCATTGCACTTATAGCTCTTGTAACAACATTTTTTTTGGGATGAAATCTTGCTTCTTCCTTCTTTATATCACCGTTCTTAACCATTTCCATTACCAGAGAATGATCCTCGGTGACCTGCCAAATATCGGAGTTGATGACATAAAGCCGGCTATCCCCGATATTAATAACATTCATAATATTTTCACTGTCTATGGTTGCTGCCACAAATGTGGTACCCATACCCTCAAGCTCGGGATTTTCAGCTGCCTTGACAATCAGCTGCTCGTTTGTGTCCCTGATTGCATCCTCAATGAAGCTGAGCCTGCTCAGGATTCCCTCGCCGGCATTTCTCATTATATCAACGAAACGCTCAACGCAGAACCGGGAAGCAAAGTCTCCCGCATTATGTCCTCCCATGCCATCTGCAACTATAAAGAGATTTGGAAGCAGACCTACAGGTTTTTCACTTGCAAAGCAGTAATCCTGATTCATCTGTCTCATAATACCGACATCTGTCTTTGCACAAGACTGCAACCAAATCACCTCCCAACACTTAATTTATCAGTCTCCTATTTTCGGGCACACTTCTACGGGAACGTTCTCCTCCACTCCATCAAGCGTCCCCGTCAAATAACTGCGCCTTAACTGACCACAGGCAGCATCTATATTTTTACCCATTCCTCTTCTAATAGTAACATTTATTCCATTTTTTTCAAGTATATTTTTAAATATCGTCACCTCATGCTTATCTGAGCGCCTGTAATCCCGCTCCTTTACAGGGTTTACAGGAATCAGATTGACATGACAGTTTTTATGCTTTAAGAGCGAACAAAGCTCATCCGCACAGGCTTTTGTGTCATTTACCCCTGATATAAGGCTATACTCAAAGGTCACCCTTCTGCCTGTTTTTTCGAAGAAATAGTCACAGGCCTCCATTATCTGCGAAATAGAATATTTATTTGCAACCGGCATGGTCTGCCTTCTTAATTCGTCATTAGGCGCATGGAGTGAAATGGCAAGAGTGAGGGCAAACTGTTTATCTGCCAGCTCACGTATTTTTTCAACAATTCCACAGGTTGAAACCGTAATATTCCGTCCGCTGAGATTCAGCCCCTTTTCCGCGGTAACCAGTTCATAAAACCTTATGAAATTATCGAAATTGTCAAAGGGTTCACCGGTTCCCATTACAACTATATTTGATACCCTCTGACCGTCATATTTCTGTATTTCATAAATCTGGTCAAGCATTTCACCTGCTGTAAGATCACGCACCCTTCCGCCGATTGTCGAGGCACAGAACCTGCAGCCCATCCGGCAGCCGACCTGCGAGGAAATGCAGACGCTGTTTCCATGCTCATACCGCATCAGTACACTTTCTATGACATTATCATCATAGGTTTTAAAAAGGAACTTGCAGGTACCATCCTCTTCATCCCTTAAAACCCGTACTATTCTGAGCGGCTCAAGCATATATTCCTCTGAAATGCTATCCTTCAGCTTTTGCGGAATATTTCCCATTCCGCTGAAATCCGCCACAAGCTTGTTATGTATCCAGTCAAAAATCTGTGTTGCACGAAAGGACTTTTCCCCAAGCATAGCTGCCAGCGAATTCAATTCATCAATATTTAATGATCTGAGATCTTTTTTCACCACCCGAAAGACATCCTTTCGTTCTAAAATAATTATCCTATTGCTGTTTTATAAAGCCTGAAATAAAAAAGCCGTCAGTAAGATACTCGCCGGGCAGGAGCTGTATATAGCTGTTTTTCCTGTATTCTGCATCCAGCTGCTCCGGCAGTCTGTGTATATTATACCTTGTCAGACCAAGCTCCCCTACGATATATTCAGTCATATTTTCATTCTCATCGGGATTTACGGTACAGGTACTGTAAATCATAAAACCGTTTTTCCGGATATACCCTGCCGCAACCTTTAAAATCTGCTTCTGAAGTCCGACAAGCGCAGCCTGCTTATCCTTTGTCATATTATATTTAATATCCGGCTTCTTCCCGATGATTCCAAGTCCAGAACAGGGAAGGTCGCACAGAACAATATCAAAGGCTTCCTTAAATTCCTCCCTGTATACAAGAGCGTCATTACGGCAGACCGTAATGTTTTTAAACCCGCAGTGCTCAACGTTCTCCACGATAAGCTCTGTTTTTTTATCAGTCAGATCGCAGGAAACCACATTAAAGCCCATATCCGCAAAATGAAGGCTCTTTCCGCCGGGTGCGGCACACAGATCAAGCACCCTGCATTCCTCCGGTTTTTTCCCTAATTTTTCACAATCAATAAGTCCTGCCAAAACAGAACTCGTATCCTGTACGTTAAAGAGGCCATCTGCAAATTCCTCAAGCTTATCCAGAGGTCCACAGCCCGAAATCCGGAAGCACTTTGGAGAAAGGCTGCTTTCTGTCACGCTGATTCCTTTATCCTTTAGACGATTCGCAAGCAGCTCCGGTTCTGTTTTTGATAAATTACATCTGATTGAAATACCATTGTTATCTAAAAAATACTTAAAGGCCGTTTCAGTCCTTGCAGCTCCGAAACGTTCCACCCATTCCGAACATATCCACATTGGAACGGAATACAGCCGGCCAAGCCTTTCAGCCGCACTGCACTCAGCCTTATCCGGATAAACGGTGCTGTTTTCAGACTCGTTTTCCTTCAGCTGATTCTTTCCGCATTCCCGGCGTATTTTCTCATCCCTGCAGACATTTCGAAGTATCCCGTTTACAAAACCGCCCAGCTGTCTGAAGCCACGCTTTCCGGCAAGCTTTACGCACTCATCACAGGCAGCAAAATCAGTCACGGAATCCATAAAAAGAATCTGGTAAATCCCGCAGCGTAAAATATTTCTGATCACAGGCTTCATCCTGCCGAGCTTAACGCTGGATTTCAGGCTGATTATATCATCAAGATACTGCTTTCTCTCTACAACGCCCCTTGTCAGCCTCGACACAAAAGCCCTGTCGTTCTCACTGTCGAAGGATTCAAGGCTCTTTGAAAGGACAATATGAAGCGGCTGTCCCTGTTCCAGAATTGAAATAACATTCTCAAGTGCAACACTTCGTGTACTCATCAGTCAACAAATACCCCGTCCATAAAATTCGAACCACGTAAAAAATCACTGGTAAACATACGCTTTTTACCCTCAAGCTGCAGCTCAAATACCTCCAGGATTCCATCCCCTGTTCCTATATACAGACCGCCGTCAACAATTCTCAGCTGTCCTGCTGCCGCCTTAACCGCTTCACCGTCACCGACCATGGCAGGATCGTATACTCCTACCTTCCACAGCTTCAGCATTTTTCCGTTTACGTATGTGTATGCCCCAGGCCAGGGAATCAGGCCTCTTATCAGCCTCTCAAGCTCTACGGCATTGCGTTCAAAATCAAGGCGTCCCATAGCCTTGGTAAGCACAGAAACATAGCTCGATTCCTCATCATTTTGCGGAATACTCTGTGCCGTACCGTCTTCAATCCTGTCAAGTGCCTCGAGGAGCACGGGGCCGCTCATCGCTGTCAGCCTGTCATAAAGGCTGCCTGCAGTCTCATCCTCAGCCAGCTCAAGCCTTTCCTGAAGAATGATATCTCCCGTATCAAGTCCTGCTGCCATATGCATAATGGTAACGCCGCTTTCCTTATCGCCGTTTATGACAGCCCACTGGATAGGCGAGGCTCCCCTGTATTTCGGAAGAAGTGAGGCATGTACATTGATACAGCCATATTTAGGCAGCTCCAAAAGATTGGGCTTTAACAGCTGTCCGAAGGCCGCAACAACAATAATATCCGGCTTTATTTCAGCAAGCTCACCGACAAATTCCGGTGCAGAAGCCTTAAGCGGCTGATATACCGGAATATCAGATTCAAGCGCCCGTTTTTTTACAGCCGAAAAAATAATCTCGTTTCCCCTGGCGTTTGGCTTGTCAGGCTGTGTAACAACCGCAGCAACCTCATGTCGGGAATTAATCAGCGCATCCAGCACTCCCGCAGCAATATCCGGAGTACCCATAAAAACAATTTTCACTATAAAACCATACCTTTCTAAGACTGTCCGATAAAGCGTTACAGCATTTATCCCTCAACCTTTGAAGTATACATAATTCCATCCAGATGATCGCATTCATGCTGGATACAACGTGCAAGAAGGCCGTTTCCTTCAAGCTCAAAAACCTCCATATTCTCATCGAAGGCTCTCACCTTAACATACTCAGCCCTGGTAACGACACCGCTCTTACCCGGTGCTGAAAGACAACCCTCCTCACCGGTCTGTGAGCCGTCCTTATCAATTATTTCAGGATTGATCATAATGATGGGCTCGTCTCCTTCCTCGCTGACATCCATTACAACGATTCTTTTCAGTACCCCCACCTGCGGTGCCGCAAGACCTACACCGTTTGCCTCATACATTGTATCAAGCATGTCCTCAATCAGGGTAATGAGCTTATTGCTCATTTCCACTACAGGTTTTGAAATTTTTGTCAGAATCGGATCGCCCTCAATTCTGATGTTTCTAAGCGCCATTTTTTGATACCGTTCCTTTCTTTTATGCCGGATTAAAATCAAACTGTACCGCCGTACCGCTTACGGAGCAGCCGGAAAGATAATCCGTCAGATTATTTTTTATCTTAACAAGTGCAGAATAATCGGCACTTTTAATATAAATCAGCATACGATATACATCATTTATCTTAAATACCGGTGCAGGAGCTGGACCGAAAAGCTTTGTGATTTTCTTTTCCGCACATTCCTCCTGAAGCCGTTCCTTTATAATAAGTGCCTGCTTCCCGGCCGACTCCTCACTTTCAGACAGGATGAGAATCCTCAGCATATTCCATGACGGAGGATAATTCATAAGCCTTCTGAAGCCGATTTCCTCCTCATAAAAGGACTCGTAATCATTGGCTGCGGCATAGGTCACGGCATAATGCTCGGGATTGTAGGTCTGAATCACAACCGAGCCTCTCCTTTTACCTCGTCCGGCGCGTCCTGCTGCCTGTGCAAGAAGCTCATAGGTTTTTTCGGCGCTCCTGAAGTCCTCCGAATAAAGCGACAGATCGGCAAGAAGAATACCTACCAGTGTGACATTATGGAAATCATGTCCCTTAACAATCATCTGTGTTCCTACAAGAATATCTGCTTCATTATTGGCAAAGGCGGAAAGGATTTCTTCATAGCTTTCCTTTGCCCTTGTGGTATCGGCATCCATTCTGAGAATCCCTGCAGAGGGGAATTCACTGTGCAGCATTTCCTCCACCTTCTGCGTCCCCAGTCCGAAGGCCTTTATATAGGGTGAACCGCAGGAGGGACATCTGTCCACCATATTGGCTGAATAGCCGCAATAATGGCACAAAAGCTTACCTGAATTATGAAATGTAAGCGAAACATCACAGTGCGGACATTTTACTACCTTTCCGCAGGACCTGCAGTTTACAAAGCCCGAATGCCCACGTCTGTTTAAGAACAGCATAACCTGTTCAGACCTGTTCAGACGGTCCTCAATCTGTTCATGAAGCAGTCTTGAAAATATAGACCGATTACCGGCCTTCATTTCCTCCCTAAGGTCTACAACATCGATTTTGGGAAGCTCTGCCCCGCCTGCCCTTTCAGTAAGCTTAAAAAGCCTGATTCTTCCGGCCATTGCGGCGCTGTAGCTTTCCAGCGAGGGCGTGGCCGAGCCGAGTATTACCGAAGCCCCCTCCTGTTCCCCTCTTCTGAAGGCTACCTCACGGGTTGAATATTTGGGCGAGTTCTCGCTTTTATAGCTGGCCTCATGTTCCTCATCAATTATTATAAGCCCAAGCCTTTCAAAGGGCGTAAAAATAGCGGACCGCGGACCTATTACAATCTGAGTCAGTCCCTCCTCCGCCCGCAGGTACTGGTCATATCTCTCACCTGCGCTAAGCTTGGAATTCATTATTGAAATTCCGTCACCGAAGCGCCTGTAAAACCGCTTCACAGTCTGATAGGTAAGTGCTATTTCCGGAATAAGCATAATCACCTGCTTGCCCTGCCGTACCACCTCATCAATGACGGACATATAAACCTCTGTTTTTCCGCTTCCGGTAACACCGTGTATAAGGTAATCCCCACGCCTTCCGGCACGGATATCCTCTGTAATGCTGTCCACAACGCTCTGCTGGGACTCATTCAGCTGCTGCCTGAAGCCTGTTTCCCCCTGCAGATTCTTCAGCGGATCCCTGAATACCGTTTCCTCCTCAATCCTTATCAGCCCTTCTGTCTGAAGGGACCGGATGGTTGCGGCGGAAATATTCAGCTTTCCGGTAACAAGCGAATAATCAATACCGAATTCCTTTTCATTGATCAACTCCGCAAGAAGCCGTTCCTTTGCCCTATAGCCTTTCCTTACCGCAAGCGCATGGGAAGCCCTGAGGATTTCCTCCTCAGCAGCAGGCATAATTCTTCTTTTAATAAGCTTCTGAACCTTCTTTTTTACGGGAATGACACATTTAAGGGCCTCGTTCATGGTTGAGCCGAAGTTTTCCTTCAGCCAGGCGGCAAGCTCAATCATTTTGTCGTCGGTGCTTACCTCACCCTCGACCATTCCCGCGATATCCTTTATCCTGTCCACTGCAAGCTTCGGCTTTTCCGAAAGCCCGACAACGTATCCCTTTATCAGACTTTTTCTGTTTCCGAAGGCAATGTATACACGGGAGCCTATTGTCACCCTTTCAAGCAGCTTCTCAGGTATTTTGTACTGATAAGTGCGGTCCAGATTCTCAGCTGAAATGTCAACAATTACATCTGCGTACATTTATCCACCCTCAATTATCCGCGGTTAATTATCTCCCTAATAATGTCCCTCTCATCCATGGGATATCTTACGCCTTCAATCTCCTGATAATCCTCATTTCCCTTTCCGGCAAGAAGAATACAGTCTCCGGACTTCGCATTCTCGATACAGTAGCGGATTGCCTCACGCCGGTCAGGTATTGTAATATACTCCCCGTCTGCCCTGTTCACTCCAACAAGGATATCGTTGATAATATCCTCCGGCTTTTCATACCTTGGATTGTCAGACGTAACAACCGTTAAATCAGCCAGTCTTGATGAAACCTCGCCCATTTCGAAGCGTCTGTCCTTCGAACGGTTTCCTCCGCATCCGAACAGACATACCAGCCTCTTCGGGGAATAATCCCGAAGTGTTGTAAGCACACTTGAAAGTGCGACAGCGTTATGTGCATAGTCTATCAGCAGTGTAAACTTATCCGAAATTCTGACCGGCTCCAGACGCCCCAATACCTTTGTATTAAAAAGAGCATCGGCTATTTTGGTGACATTATCCGTAAAATGGGATGCAACAGCTATGGCACACATAGCATTCATCACATTGAACATGCCCGGTATCGAAAGACGTGCCGTTCCGTTAAGGCATCCGTCATAATCAAAGCCTATACCCATAGTACCGCTTTCATTAAACAGCCGGATTCCGTCAGCGCAAAGCCTTGTGTCGGGGATAAGCTCTCCCTCCAGATAGTTCTCGCAGCCTGCTATTCCGTAGGCTTCGAGCCTTCCCGTATTATATCTGAGGACCTCTGCCACATGCGGATCGTTCATGTTTACCACTGCAGTACGTGACTGCTTAAACAGTAAAGCCTTGCAGTCAAGATACTCCTCAAAATCTGCATGCTCCGCTCCGCCGATATGGTCCCTTCCAAGGTTTGTGAAAACACCGTAGTCAAACTCAACTCCGTATACCCTGGACTGCTTTAAGCCCTGAGAGGAAACCTCCATAAGCAGGGTATCGCATCCGGCCTCGACCATTCTGCTCATATATTCCTGGACAAGGAAGGACTCCGGAGTAGTATTGTGTGTAGGATAGTTCCGCTCTCCTATCTGTATGCCTATCGTTCCGATGACACCGCAGACATGTCCTGCCTCCTCAAGAATATTCTTCAGCATATAGCAGGTTGTGGATTTACCCTTTGTTCCGGTTATTCCGACGGTTTTAAGCTTTTTGGCAGGATAGTCGAACCATGCCTGTGAAAGAAGCGAAAGTGCTTTACGTGTGTCGCTTACAATTACAAGATCGGCTTTTCCCTTTAAAGGCACCTCATGCTCTGCAACAATCAGAGCTGCTCCCTTCTCTTCAGCCTCAGCCGCGAAATCATGTCCGTCAAAGCTGGCTCCCTTTATCGCGATAAACGCGGCACCGTCTGAAATTACGGAACGTGTATCATAAATAAGCGAAGTGATTTCCCCGGCCCTGATTTCTTTACTGTCAGTCCTTATATCACTGATTGCGGAAAGCAATTCATTAATAGTCTTCATTTTTATCTTTTCTCCTAACGACTTAAGCGAAACAATCAGTCCACGAATCGGTTTGTAAGTATTCCGGCCCGGGCAAACCGGTCTGAAAGCTTAATCGATGTGCTATAACAAATTAAAGAGCCGGCAGAACATTCACCGGCTCTCAAACGGTCACTAATACTACAGACGATGGTATAGATCCTCATACTGCTTTGCAGAATTCTTCCAGGAAAAATCCATTGCCATTCCCCGGTCGATAATCTTGTTCCATTCACGCTTTTTCTCTGTAAATACCGACTTGGCATAACGGATGGTATTGAGCATTTCATGAGCGTTATAATTGCAGAAGCTGAAGCCTGTACCCGTATTTTCATACTGATTGTAGGGATAAACGGTATCACGGAGGCCGCCCGTCTCACGTACAATCGGAACAGTACCGTACCTAAGGCTCATCAGCTGGCTGAGTCCGCAGGG
>JAZQNG010000081.1:0-27734 GCA_045627205.1 Lachnospiraceae bacterium | reverse complement strand
ATTCACAGTTTGCCGGTATCCGCAATTGGTTCCGGTAAGCTGTGAATCATAATTTGCGGATATAGTACATCGGTAGTACATGAGCTTCCCAAGCTTAGGAGGCGGGTCCGACTCCCGTTATCCGCTTACGAAAAAGACTGTCACGCAATAAATGTGACAGTCTTTTTTACTCCTTCAGAAACCGGCTGTTTCAGCAATATCCAAGATCCCTTTCAAGTGCCCTGTCAAAGGCATCCACAAGCCTTGTTTTCTCATCCCAGAAGGCCCTTCCTTCGGGAGATACCATTGGATTGGTCTGATGCTGGCAAAATGTATATCTGCGAATGTGATTATAGCAGTCGTAAAATAAAGCATCGTCCTTTCTCTTCTGCGTTATCATGCAGTCCATCACAATTCCAAGAGCGCCCATATCATCAAGAAGATCGGCCTCCATCAGCAGAAGAAGATTCCGGTCAATATCGGTCTCCTTCATCATCTGCTTATCAGAATGCCTTCTGATAAGCATACATATATAGCCTATCTTCTCCTCGGGATAGCCGTGTTCAAGAAGATATTTTTCAGCCATCTGTGCGCCTGTTTCCGCATGCGGTACGGCTATTTCTTCATTTCTGCCTACATCATGGAAAATCGCCGCAATCATCAGCTCATCATATTTCAGGGCTGATTTATCCGAATCTGCATCATAAAGTCTTTTTGCCCATGCAACAACATGAAGAATATGATCAAACCTGCTGTAATTTATAGCTCCCTTGGCTGCGATTCTCTCCGTTTGCGCCGTTTCAAGGCATGTCCTCACATAATCAGCCATTTCAAAATATTCAGGATGTCCAAGACCATCAATAATGTTTTTCCGCTTCTGCTCATGAATCCTGTCAAGGATCAGATGATAAACAAGCTCGAACACGCGCTGCTCACGCCTTATCATAATTATATCCTTTTCAGATGAAGCGCTGCTGTACATATTACATCTTAAAGCTGTAAATGCATCGGTCCAGACTGCCGTAAAGCCTTCCTCCGCCTCATAATCATCCAGATTGGTGTTGGCAACTTCGTCCTCAACATCACAAAAATAGTAGTAATTATTCTGAACAAAAACAGCATCCGGATCCCATGCATCCCTCTGCTTTCTTGGCACCAAACCGTATTCCCTGATGCTGTCCGGAATGACTTTGTAGCCCGTTTCCTCAAGCACCTCGCGAATAAGGGCGGTTTCATTGTCCTCTCCTTTTTCTATGCCACCGCCGGGAAATTTATAATAATCATACTTCTTTGAATAAACCAGCAGGAGCTTTTCCCCACGTATTACAATTCCTCTTGCCGAGTGGCGTGAAAACACCTTGCCGCCTTCTTTATAGTCCTTTTTATCCAAATCAAATAAAATCTGCATATCTGTCCTCCATAAGGCCTGTCGCGAATTTCTCTGTTGCCAATGGTAAAGCAATGGCTCTATTTCAAGTTTATAAAAAACACGACAGAAATGCAACTCATTTATATTTGGACTCCACGACTTTCTGTTTCCTGCACCTTACCCTATCCCTTCCTACCGGCCTTGCAAAACACGGACGCCCAATAATCATTTAACGTAATAGAAATCCTCTTCGGGAAGTGCGCCCCCGATGGAAGCAGGTGAGGCCTCATACAGCACCTTCAGATAGCCCTCAAGGGCAGGCCTTATTTCGTCTCCCGTCAGGCATACTATACCGCAGTCCGGGATGGCCGCCTTTGCGATGGCTGCACTGCCTGTTATCTCGTACTTTGCTACAAGCTCTGCCGCCTCATCAATATTATCAAGTACATACGCAATTGATTCCCGGTACTTCTCGATAAACCGGTCTACAGCCTCAGGATGTTTTTCGATAAATTCCTTTCGTGCCACAAGACACCCCATCGTCAGGGCACTGCCATCTTCTGCTGCCTTATCGTATTCCTCTGCCATGTCAAGTGCCTTCCTTACATCGGCATTTTTCTGCATTATGGTAGTAACTGCAGGTACCGGAAGCATACAAAGCTCCGCCTCACCCGATATCATCATTGCTGAAATTTCACCGGCGTCCCTGAATTGAACGTCAACATCCCTTCCGGGCTCCAGATCGTTTTTGCGCAGACAAAAATTAATCACATACTCAGGATTTGCTCCCTGTCCGTTCACGTATATTGTATGCCCCTTCAGATCGGCAATGGAGGAAATCGCGTTTCCGTTTTCAAGGATATACAGAACGCTTTCACAGTTGATTGCAATTATCTCAACATCCCCATTGGTCTTATTATACAGGTTTGCAGCCGTATTGGTCGGCAGGGCACCTATATCGAGGTCTCCGTTTGTAAGACGGGCGACTATATCTGTTACCTCCGGTGTCAGGCTGAACTGATAGCTTGAATCAGGATTTCCGTCTGCCTTCGCCATCAGGTCAACTGCACCTATTCCTGTCGGTCCCTTTAATACCCCGATGTTTACCCTTGTTTCATCTTCTTTGCTGCAGCCTGTAAGCACTGCCCCGGTCATAAGCGCTACAGCAAACAATACAAAAAGCTTCCTCATATTCTTTTCTCTCCTTGTCCCGGGTGCTTCAGAAACACTATTTTTCCATATCCGTAATCACACCCGAATAATTTGTTTTTGCGCTGACACCCTGAAGTCGTCCGATACGGCCTGTAAGAGTATTAATGATGTCCTCGGGAGCATCGATGGCAATGCAGATAATGTTTACGTTTTTATCGCGGTAAGGAATACCCATACGTCCGATAATATAGTCCCTTCCTGTGGAAAGAATCTCGTTAAGCTTATCTACTGCCGCAACATTCTCTACAATAATTGATATTACTGCTACTCGTGTTTTCATAATTCTCCTTTTTATTCATATGATGTTTTTCACCTTGCATAACATCTGCCCGGTAAGGCAAAACCACCTTCTTCAAGCAGTTCCTTAATGTGCCCTTATCCGCAATCAAGCAGGCTGACTCCTACCCCGATACGTGCGAACCATGTCATCTCAAGGCAACCATAGAAAGCAGCTCTTCATGGCGCCTTCCCCGTAGTTCGCATAAAAAAAGACTGTACCGGTAAAGATACAGTCGTTAATTTCATCCTATAGGACAGCTTGCAGACACAGAATCCATCATGCAATATGCAAAATACCCTTCACTGAAATGTAGTAAAAAAATACATACACCTTCAGCAAATAAATTATGACCGATCTTTCACCTCAATAAAAATTTCAGTGTCAGAAAACAATTGTATACTATCACAAAGCTTCCCCATGGTCAAGTATCCAAATTTCAGTATTTCCGGCTGTACATTTTTCCAGCCGTCCGTATTTCCGGCTGTGCCTGTTCCCTGCAGCACCCTCTCAATGCAGTGCTATAGCTTAATATCCCACACCCCGACCGCCATGGCATAATTAATCCCCCTGCGGGAATCCAGCGGCCATTCCGGCCTGATAAATGCCGTATTGCGTATATGTCCGGCCTTTTCCCTTTCCTCCAGGTCGTGTGAGCACTGCCATGCCCCCTCAACCGCCGCAGCACCTTCTGTGGCCGCAGCTGCCATCTGCCCCTTCAGATAAAGCTCATATCCCGCAAAAAAAGCCCTTCCTGTATTCGAAATCACAAAATCATTCACCGAATGCACTATTTCCGGGGTATGCTTTCTCTGCTCCATTTCAATATCCGTCATAAGTCTGCAACAGCTGTCATAAAGCTCCCCCCTGGTGTTCCTGTATGGTGCAAGTGCCGCCAGAACATAGTTCCATATCCCTGAAAACGAATTGTTCAGCTGGCTGTGAACGCCGAGGATTACGGAATAATCTGTCTTCAGCCTTTCCCTGCCGGCTCCGCTAAGGCCATTTACATCAACGCGTTTTTCGTAGGCCTCCTGTATTATTTCAAAAAGCTCCTCACGAAAAGCCTCCTCTCCCTCCCTCTGTCCGAGGCATCCCAGATTCTTCTGAAAATAGTCGATAAAGAGAAGGAAGCTGTCACGCGGAATTCCTGTCAGATCTATGTTTTCCTTATATTTGCTTAGTTCTACTCCTGTGGTTTGATTTTCGTACATACAGTCAGCAAGTACAATTTCCGAGAAATGCGATGTCATTTTCTCCAGCTCCAGATCGTCGCACCGTCCTGCTCCATATATAGCTACGGTTGTCCCCGGTTCCGAATTCGCAAGAATAAATTCCGTTACCTGCCTTCTGTATCCGCTCCACTCTGTCCATGCATCAGGATTAATACAGGCGTTCCTAAAGCCCCTGTAAAATTCCTCTGCTGAAAATAAATCACCCATAAAATCCCTTTCCGATTCCCGTTTTCAGATTTGATATCAGGCATTTTTCATATGTCACCGTTCACAGCCTGTTCAAACATTCAAAAATGAATATAATATGTATTTTTGTTAAAGCCAGTAAAATACTGACTTTTTTATTACTATATCATATTGACGGCTAAATTAAAGTAGGTTAGAATAATTTTTGTAGCCAGAAAAATATTTGCATTGACAGTTATCTTTACCATAAGCGTTAATACATTCGCTGCATGGAGGTTAGCATGAAATGATAAAAATATGTTTATGCGACGATATACCGGTTCAGCTTCTCATGCTGGAGGATATTGTACGTGATTTCAACGAAGAAACCGAATATGATCTGAATATTTCTACCTTTGAGTCCGGCAATGCCCTTCTTGAGGATGTTAAAAAGAACGGCTTTTTCGATATATACGTTCTCGATATGATAATGCCCGGAATAAAAGGCATTGACATAGCTAAGGAACTTCGTAAACAGGGCGATGCCGGCAAAATCATCTACCTCACGGCCACTGCCGAATACGCGGTTGATTCCTATGCGGTCGGTGCATTTTTCTATCTTTTGAAGCCACTGAACCGGAAAACGATGTATTCCATCCTTGAAAGGGCCTGCTCGGAAATCAATCACGAAAGGGTTTCGGCTCTTAGCAAAGATATCAACCAGAATTCACTCGAGGTTAAAACAAAGGACGGCACAACACTTATAAAGCTGCGCAACCTCCTTTATGTGAACATTGAAAACCGTGCCCTCTGCTACCACATGATAGACGGTACGACCTTAAGGACCAGCATGCTGCGTGTTCCGTTTTCAGAAGCTGTCCGGGAAATCACCGAACAGAAGGGCTTTTTGCTGGCAGGCTCGCATCTTGTAGTAAATACGGTAAATATTTCGCAGGTTACCGTTTCCAGCATCCGCTTTTCAAACGAGGAGGTTCTTTACCCCTCAAAGAACGCGCTTATAGATTTATCTGAACAAATAAAGAACCTGACATAATCAGGTTCTTTTTTTGCCTTATATTTTCATTCTGCTGCCATCTATTTCCTTCCTGTCTTCCCGTGACAATCAGCAGCTATGCTAATTCCGCTACTACCCTTGAAAATCCCATTCCATGCGAGGCCTTTATAAGTATCGTATCTCCTTTCGCAAAGGGCAGCTTTCCGATATTGGAGAGCAGCTCCTCCGTTGAAGGAAAATACAGGGCCTGCTGTCCCTTTTCAGCCCCCGCCAAATCATTAAAGGCGGAATACATATTCTTTGAAAGAGCTCCGGCGCAGACCAGAATATCAATCCCATGCTCAGCAGCATAGCTTCCGATTTCCGCATGAAGTGCCGCCTCATTTTCACCAAGCTCAAACATATCACCAAGGATGGCACACCTGCGTCCTAAGGCATTCCCGAGAAGGTCTATTGCAGCCTTCATCGATTTAGGGTTCGCATTGTAGCAGTCATCAACCAGAAGGAAGTCCTCCGTATGTATCAGATTGCTTCTTCCGCTTACGGGCTGTACGGCCTCTATTCCCTTAAGGACGGACTCCATATCCATTCCGAATTCATAGCTTACTGCTGCCGCTGCCAAAGCATTCTGGACCATATGTGCGCCGGGAAGCGGTATTCTGCAGTCTGCCTCGCAGCCATATGCCTTCAGCACGAACTCTGAACCCTCAAGTCCGCAGCCCTTTACATTTTCTGCCAGGACATCACCGTTCCTGCCATAGCTTATTATTCTGATATCTGCACCCTCCGGCATCACCGCGGATATCCTGCTCAGTCTTTCATCCTCACAATTTACAGCTAAAAAGCCGTTTTTCCTGATATGCCTTATGCATTCAGACTTTGCCCGGAGAACTCCGTCGAGATCTCCCAGCTTTTCAAGGTGACACGGACCAATATTTGTCATGACTACTCCGTCAGGCTTTACAATCTCACCCAGACGGTCCATCTCGCCAAAATCGCTGATTCCCATCTCAACAACAGCCGCCTCATGCTCATCGCGTATTCCAAGCACAGTGAGCGGGACACCGACCTCGTTATTGAGATTTCCTTCTGTTTTATGGGTAATGAATTTCTGTGCAAGCACCGAGGCAACGAGCTCCTTTGTACTCGTTTTTCCGACGCTGCCGACAATTCCGACTATCCTTATATTCTCCAGCTGTCTGCGGTAATAAGCAGCAAGCCTTTTCAGTGCAACAAAACTGTTTTCAACAAGAATGTAGGGAATATCTGCCTCACAGCCCCATCCAGCGGGCTCCTTTTCACAGATTACACCCAGGGCTCCGGCCTCACATACCTTTGCGATAAAGCTGTGTCCGTCAACCCTTTCGCCGACAGTGGCAACAAAAAGCGAACCCGGCTGAATCTTCCTGGAATCAATCACAACCGAGCTGCATTCACGCTTCAGGACATCCTCATCCGCATTAAAATGCAGATTGCCGCCTATAGCTGCGGCAATCCTTTCCAAAGACATATTTTTCATATTATTCACCAAATTTTTTCATGGAGCATCTGATTATCCACTCACAAAGTTCAGGGAAATCTACACCGATTGCCGCTGCCTCCTGAGGGATAAGGCTCGTCTGCGTCATTCCGGGAAGGGTATTTGCCTCAAGACAGTAAATCCTTCCGGCCTCATCCATCATAAAATCTATACGGGCATAGGTCCTTATACCAAGCGCCTCATATGCCTTCACCGCCAGCTCCTGTATTGCCTTTGTCTGCTCCTCTGATATCTCTGCGGGACAGATTTCCACGGTACTTCCGGCCTGGTATTTATTTTTATAATCGTAAAAGCCCTGTCTGGGAATAATCTCAACTACGGGAAGTGCTTCTCCCTCTATTACACCGTCGGTAAACTCACGTCCCTTTATGTACTGCTCGACAATTACCTTATTCTCGTATTTAAAGGCCTCATCAAGTGCCTTCTCATATTCATCCCTTGTTCCGGCCATATAAACGCCGATTGATGAACCGCCGTTGCAGACCTTTACAACCGCAGGAAGCTCAGGCTCATAGCTTTCGTTCCTGTCTGTAAGTATATGTGCCTTCGGCGTGCTGATACCGTTTTCAACGAAAATCAGCTTGGTAAGTGCCTTGTCCATTGAAAGAGCCGAGCTGATATAGTCCGTACCTGTATAACGGATTCCAAGCATATCAAATGAAGCCTGCAGCTTTCCGTTTTCGCCCTCCGCACCATGAAGTGCCATAAACGCAATATCAGCTGCCTGACAGATTTCTATTACATTAGGACCGAAAAAGCTTCTTAAATCGCCCTTTCTTGCGGCCTTCACGGCATTAAGGTCAGGTGCCTGTTCAGAAATCTTAGCTACCGTTGCTGCCCAGTCAATGTCTGCATCAAAAAGTGCTGCTGCCCCACCTGCCTGCGTTTTGTCGTAACCCATGTAGACATCCAGCAGGATTACATTATGTCCCCTGCTCTTCAGTGCCCTATATACCTGCGTTCCCGAAACAAGCGATACATCACGCTCAGTACTCAGTCCGCCACATAAAACAACTATTTTCATTTTCTGAATATCCTCCAAATCGGGCTTTATTTAGAATTTTTAGCCAGCGCATTTCTAAAGGCAAGCGGATCCGGCTGTTTCCTGTAAAGGATTCTTTTCAGCATAATATCAATCCCCGCCCCCGCTAAAAGTTCCAGCAGACCCAAAGCAAATGATACTCCAAAACCCATATCGTTGTCAAACTGATTAATTAATAAATTAGTGTTTAATACTGTAAATAACGGTATAAATGTAAGCAATAATACTACAATACCTATTATATATTTTTTATATACAAACCCTGAATACAGCTGAAGCACCAATCCTGCCAGACCTGCAATCAGTAATGAACCTGAAATATTTGCGGCAACTGTTTCATCCAGGGCAACTCTGTAGCCTATCAGTTTGAAAACGGTAATAATCAGATAGCTTATGAACATCAGAATAAACAGAAGGACCGGCTTTGTAAATGTCTCAAAGCTCTTTCTTTTCGGCGATGTCCTGTAAAATGCCGATACCTCGTGGCTTTCCAGAATCTGGGAAATATAGAGTGGAGGAAGAAGCATATAAATATCTCCCAAAATTGATGTACCACCAAGAGACAATATCTGTCCCAATTCCATCAGAAGACCGATTGATAAGAATAAGCCTGTAATGATTATCAGTGTTTTGTACATCAGTCCGGACTTAACAAGCGACCTGATAAGCTTTATATCCTTTAGCATAATATCTCACATCCTTCAGTTGATTTATGAAAAATAGCCTTTTGCAAAGCCTTTATTATTTACCCTGACAAGAGCCATTGCTGAAATGAGGTCAAGAGCGGTCAAAAGCACCAGAACGATGCTCCCTGCAGCCATTGAAATTGCGTTTCCGTCTGCTTTAAAGGAATCAAACAATTCATAAAAAACGACAAGAAACAAAATCTCAACAGCCAGACTGCTATATATTATCAGCCAGTGAATGGTTATTGTTATGGCAACTTTTCTGCTCAGCATCAGTATAAAATTAGTAACCGCATAAAACAGGAGCATAACCAAAACAACAAAAAGCATTCCATCGATGTCATTCCAAAGATTACATATATTGCCCGGAAGCGCCATAACAACCGTTGTCAGCAGCAGCCTGAAAAAACGTACCATGGCCTCTCCCTTCAGTGAATCCGAGATGAATTCTTTTCCGTGATAGGAGCTCATCAGCATTCCCATTCCATTCTTTTTTCCGGAGGAAATGCCGGCATATACGAAATAATCCAGAAAACCATCCAGAGATATAAGCAGCGATAAAAAGAATCCGACAAAAATACCTCTCCCAAAATTCACTTCTGTCGCAAAAAAAGCTATTCGTGGCAAAAATGCTATTGCAACCCCTAAAAACAGCCTGACAATATCTATAACACGGACAAAACGTGGTTTCATCACTTCATAGGATTTTATCCACTTACCCATTTCTGCCTCCGATCATTTCACAAAGGAATTCTTTTTCATGACTGCGACGCTCAGCTGGAACAGACTCGGAGTCTCGGTCACAACGTCAAAACCGGCCAGTTTATCCAGATTTTCCGCAAGACAGATTCCCTCAAAGCCATATCTGCTCGTGCTGATACTGTACATATAGGGCTTTACAGCCGAAATATCCTTTTCGTCTCCCTTCACAAGCAGGTATTTTTCCTTTAGATCCTCGACGAAGCCCTGCTCAACCACCTGACCGTGCTCCATTATGATTGCATAGTCCGTCACCATTTCCATATCTGAAATATTGTGGGTTGAAAATAATACACTGCGCCCCTCCCGCGAGGAAATACATTGCGAGGAAATATATTCCCTGATTATCTCGCACAGCTTGTCCCTCATAAGGGGATCGAGCGGGGAAGCAGGCTCATCCATCAGGAGCAGCTCCGTATCCCTGGCGAGCACAGCTGCCAGTTCAAGCTTCATTCTTGTACCGTCGGACAGCGAGCTTACCTTCTTTTTCTCATCATATTCATTTTCACCGAACAGAGCCATATCGCGGCAGAGCCGGACAAATTTTTCCGAATTGAAGTTTTCGAAAAGCATTTCCCCCAGTTTGCATATCTGTCCGATATTCCATTGCGGAAGGAAGTAATTCTCTGTCCCGGTATAGCCTATGGCCAGCTTTACGGCGGGATTATTCTCCCTGTCTTCATCGCTGTATTTACCAAAATATTCAATCTTCCCCTTATAATCCAGGTTAATGCCTGCCAGATTGTTCATCAGAGTGGTCTTGCCTGCACCGTTTTCACCGATAAGTGCGGTGGCAAACCCGGCCGGTATAACAAGCTCAGGAATATCCAGGGTAAAATTTTTATACTTTTTTACCAGATTGCTGATTTTTATTGCTGCTTCAAATTCCATCTTATTTCACACCTCTGTTTCGTTAATCATTACACTACAGGTTTTTTCCGACCATTATCAGTGCGCGAAGGGTTTCCTCCAATTCCTCATCAGTCATGCCGGCAATCTTGGCACACTGAATAGCCTCCGTCAATGCATCCTCAACCCTGCGGAGGTGCTGCTCACGAAGCATATCCGAATCCTGGGCATTCACATAAAAGCCTTTCCCCTGCATTGCAGTTACAAGTCCCTCTGACTGAAGCTGCTCGTAGGCCTTCATGGTGGTAATGACACTGATTTTCAGATCCTTGGCCAATTCCCTGATAGACGGCAGGAATTCCCCCTGTTTATATTTCCCGCTCAGAATATCGGTCCGAAAGGCATCCGCAATCTGCTGATAAATCGGAATCCCGTTTGTCTGACTGATTTTCAAATGCTTCTCCCCCTTTCAAATACCATCTGTTATATCTGTATATATATCACATAAACAGTTGCATGTCAATAGGATTATTATAATGGTTTCTGTCAAGTAAACGTTGGCACTCCCACCGGCACTGCCGTGCCGTCGGGGGGATTATCACGCACTAATCCTTCAGTTTTTCACAGTTTACGGTGCTGTCCGCCAAGTCCCTGTCCCGCAGGGCTTGGACCCTGTATGTGCCAACGAAAACACGTCATTTTTGCTGCTCGCCTGCGCCGTAGATTTTGCCGGCCTCCGGCCTCCATAGAAGATGGTCGGCCACCCGGCCGGCGACTATGCTCGGCTCGCGACGCAAAAACTTCCTATCGTTTTCTTATGTCACACACAGGGTTCTGCCTCTGCGGATTACGTTTCCCCGGGACAGCACCTTTGTTAGGAAACATGGACTTACTGTCTGTATCCTGCCATTGCAGGCATCAGGCTGCCTGCTCCACGCACCGGCCCTCCAAGACTTACTATTCTTCCTCTGACAGGATATTCATAGCCGTGTCCTTCGCAATCCTTTACCTTCGCCGCCGACAGCACCTCCGCAAACAGGTATTCCGCACATTTGCGCTCAAATACCCGTTTCTTCAGTTTTCCGGCCACTTCTCCGAGCCTTCCGCAGCACTTCTTTGCAAGTATCTTCACCAGGTTGTTGCCGCCTTTTACCGTCCAGCTGCAGTGGTTATGCTTCATACGCTTTGCCACTATGCTCCATGAAAAATCAGCTTCTCGTGACTGCGGTTAAAGGTGCTGTTCAAAACAATATTGAAAGTCTTTTCGCAACAATTGAAGCTGATGTCGTTATAAGCAACATCCCTATGACAGACGATTATCAGATTAAATTCATTAATGATACCACTTATGAAGACCTGATGCTGTTTCAGGAGAAGCTGACGGATTCCGAATTGGTTGAATGTGTTTCGTTGAATTTTGTAAGGGAAATTACTCTCGGAGTTGAATAGTCTTAAGATAAGCCTTCTGCTCTTCCGTAATCCTGTAGCTTTCCCTTGCTTTCTGAATGGTCTTCTTATGTACCCATTCATCAAGTTTTCCCTGCTCCAGATACGGAATTGCAGCATCCCATTGCTTGGCAAGCGCAGTGGCAAAAAACCACGCAATCATCATGTTAACATAATATTCTTCCGAACGCACTCGTGCGGGTATTTCCAGATATTCGGGTCTGAAGTCTTCATCAAGATAATGGCTCATCAGCATCTCAATACCGAATCTTATTGTATATGTCTCTCCCGATCCCGTCCACTCACGGATTTTCTCCAGAAGCTCCGGCTTATGTTTTTTGAAAACCTTTGGGGACATTGTATCGCATACTGCCCAGTTATCTACATATTTGAGAAAACGATCCGTCTCCGCTACCGCTTTTTCAAAATCTTTAATTTCTGATATCAACAACCCATGAAGCATATTTTCGTCATAGTATTTATGAGGAAGTTCACCGATAAACGCTGCCGCTGCCGGATCATCTTTCAGTTGTTTTACAAGTTTCCTGACTTCAGGCACTCTTACACCGATAAACAGGCTTCCGTCAACAGACGGTGTCAGTTTTGCCTGAAATACAGCATATTCCGCATCTCTGTGTTCAAATAAGAGATTCTCGATTGTATTCATATTTTTAATCATCAGACTCATCTCCGGTCTGAACAATACCGGTTCATGCAGTGCACCCAGACATTGTCTGACCACCGTAGGCTTCGGATCATTCAGCCTTCCTCCCTGTAACGTAATGTTAACAATCCTGCATTTTAATATTTTTCATGAAAATATCGTTTCTATAAATTTTTATTCACCGGGATATACAGCAATCTCCGGAATCAGAGCATTCCTATAAACGCCGCTTCCATAACCGCCCGAAATGTCACTCACTGTGTTATTATCGGCTCTCAGTGTCTTTATATAATTAGTATAATAAATACTGTCGCCTGAATAATCTGCTGAATAACAATTAATATTAATTATTCCGTTACTGCGATATATAATATTACGAATTTCCATTCCGGAATTTATTATATCGTAACAAATTTCACTTGCGCCTGTGAAACAAAGAAAATCCTCCATTGTGATTTCAATACCGCCATACTCATAGAAGCCATCATCCCAGTAAAAATAATAAGGTTTATATGTTCCTCCTGACATTATGCTGTAGTCCGTGTCTAATATATTGTCAGTTTCTGTTGCATAAAGACAAAAATCTTTATCTCCTTTTTTTATCTTTTCTATGCTTCCCTTATCGCACTCTCCCCGGTCTGATATTGCTTCTTTCCTAAATTCACCTTTCTGTACTCCATATAACAGAAGCGTGTTCGCTACTGCATATGCCTTTTCACCCATATAGTATTTATATGTACCCATATCAAGTACGTAGGATGAAGCCGATGCCGCAATTATTTTCTGTTCCTCGAAACGGTCTAAAATTTCAGTCTGATTTACACATAATGGAATCTCCGATTCTACTGTCTCTGATGAAGAGCCTTTCAAATATATTATGTCACAATTCCATACAGAATCATAATAATCAGATTCATTGATTATTGTTGCAAATGCTTCAAATGAACCGTCTCCGTCGTAATCATCTTCTGCAAAAGCAAGTATTCTATCTCTGCCATATAAGTCGGTAACATGTTCCCATAATGAATCGTATGTATTATTTTTCAGTGCTTCGCCTATATCCATCGGGTTTTCGTAAGAATCCCGCCGATAATCAGAAAAGCAATATTTTGATATCTCTCCGCCTTCGTAAATTACCATACAGTATACCGGCAGTATCATATCGTCAGCATATCCTAAAAAGTAGGACAATTCAGACATATACTCACCCTTTGGTAACAACAGCCCACTCTTTCTCACGACATCCGGTAGTTCGGAAAACCTGATTCCCGGTGCATAAATAACAGCGTAAGCATCTGATGAAAGCTCCGGAAACTCAACTCCTGATATATAATCTATGTATGTTTCACCTTCAATATATAGTTCTTCAATCTTATCTTCTGCTTTAAGATCGGCAAAAGAATCAAACGAAGCACGATAAACATAATCTTCAATCTTTTTTACTTCTTTGAATCTTCCTTTTGCTTCAGCATAAATTCGATTGTAATCATCATCACAGGAACTATATTCGGCATCAATTTCATCACCCTTAATGCTAAATGAATATCTGCTTCCTAATGTAAACGTCTCCGTTGTATTCTTGTCAAATGGAGAATCATTCAAATGTGACACTGCTATTTTATAAGAAGGAGAATCTGTACCCTGCATGTAATAAAAATCAGATATTGCTGCAGGAATATAGCCGTCAAAAACAAATCTGCCATTTGAAAGATAACACTTGATTTCAGATGCAAACAGCACAGAGCAATAGTTGCTGTCCTCATAAGTATCTACAATCACAGAATATTCATTATCACTGTCCTTTCTTATGCTGAACCAGCACGGCATTCGGTATGTATCATAGAAATAATCATTTACATATTTATATGCCTCAAGCAATAACTCCTCATACGGCGTCTGCAAAAGTTTGTCAGCTATTTCTCCTGTAAAATATTTTTCTGCTTCCTGTTTTAAGTTTCCGTTATAATACTTCCCCGACAGGAAATAGTCCTGATATGCTGTCTGTGCGGCAATAAAACTGTCCCTTACCTTTAGGATATTATCAGAGTCATCGCTTACTTTCTGAACAGCATCTTTATCACCTTCTATAACTGTGACATTTTCTTCTTTAAGAATATCGTCAGAGTTTTCCTTCTCCGTCGCAATGACTTCTTTATCACTTTCTTCTGCTGTAACATTTTCTTCTTTAAGAATATCATCAGAGTCTTCATTTTCTATCGGAATGACTTCTTTATCACCTTCTCCGACTGTGACACTCTCGTCTTTATCACTTTCAATAACTGTAACACTCTCATCCTTCAGAATATACATAAGATCAAGAAATATATCATGCAACCCATATATATCTCCATGACCTTCTACGCTAACCGCATCCTTTACAGTCATGCTTTCTGAGCTCTTAAACATTGTCCTGAACAACGCATCAGACAAACCATCTACATTAAAAATTATATCTCTTCCATAGGTTGTTGATCCCATCCATGTCGGCAGATTGGTAGCAGCGTCTCCGTCAACCTTGAAATTGAATGCATTTGACATTCCTGCAGGATCCATCCACAACAGGTTAACGCAGGTATGCGGGGATTCAAAAGTATACGTATAAATTTTACCCTTATTATCGTGAGCATAATTCATCACAGTTTCATTTATTGATAGATAGTTTGCTACAGCACCTCCCAAGCTATGTCCTGTAAAAAGGAAATAATTGTCTGATTCCATAAGTGCTTCTTCTGATTTTCCGGTTGCACTTGTCATATATTTTTCCAATTCTTTTGCAATATTATCCCCTGTATTAGCAAACATGGAAAGCAATCCATCAGCAACATCAGTCACAATATCTGCAAGATTTTCTGTTCCGCGAACAACTACCGTGAAAAGATTTTTATCTTCTCCAAGATTCTTATATCCAAAACATACCTGTGGGAAATTCTTATATCCGTCTTTCGTCGTATGCGCTTTGTCATATCCAAGCCGATACAGTATATCCTCCGTATGATTACCCTCTGCAGCCGAATAAACCTGTGCCGACAAAGTAACAGCAGTCAAAGCCAGACTGCTGTTGTAATCAGAAGAATCCTTTCCCAGAAAATCAAAGCCTTTCTCAAGTTTAACTGTTGTATTTCCAATTTTCTGCGAACCCGATGAAAAAACTGTTTCCAGATAATCCGCAGCCGACTCATTCGATTTGCTGTTTGATTCTTCTGAATCATTGTTACACGCCGATAATGAAAGCAGCATTGCTAATAATAACACAAAAATGGAAATACACTTTTTCATAGTCATTCTCCTTCTGAATTAATCTGAATAATATCCAATCCTCATCTGAGGATTGTTTTTAGCCTCTTATCACCGTTATCCTAATTATCCTATTTTTTTACAACATATACATATCTTGCCATTTCTATTTTATACTCTTCAAACGGCTTACCCGCATAATCCGTCTGCCCTACAAGCATTTCAAACCAGATATGTATGCGTCTGTCTTATTCTGCAGATAGCCAGGCATCTTACCGTTTCCACAGCCTATATCAAGAACATGTCCCTTCACCTGTCCCTTCAGGAAGAAGTGCCCTTGCAACAAGCTTCGGTTCATCGGATTCAATGTCAGTCCGTTTCAGATTTGCATAATCATCGTCGATATTTTCGACTACATAGTCAATGATATTCGCAATCCGCTTCGCTACTTACTCATATTTATTTTTCAGCCATTCCCATGCATGCAGTCGTGATATCATTTTTATTTCTTAATGCAGCAAGCCATTCCGCAGGAATGCTTTCATATCCGTAGAACAAACCTGCAAGTCCGCCTGCAATCGCCACAACGGTATCGGTATCATCGCCCAGATTAACGGCCTTCAACATACAAGCCCTGTAGCTGTCCGTATTTATCAGGCGCCAGACTGCTGCCTCAATGGTATCAATAACGTAGCCGGATGACTTAATTGATTCGCGCGCCCCCTGCAGTACAGGTAAATCGTAATTTCTTTGTGCTTATGCCGAACTTCTTTATATTCATTGCCGAAACGTTTTTCGCACGTGTGCTCAGAATCATAATTTTATTTTCAAATCATGATCGTATCCCGCAGTAGGTCATTCAATAGTAATCCACATTGCAGGACGAACGCACCCCAAATCGGATGTCATCAGATCTCCTTCAATGCGGACCGAACCGTCACCCCGTATAAGAGTATAATGATTCTGCCCAAAGAGCTGCTGAACTTTGCCCGGTGTACGCAACCACCACCAACAGGTATCGTCAAATTCACCGAACACCTGCGCTCCGTTGGCAATCGCATATCGGGTGGGTTTGCACCGCCGTTCTCCGTCAGAAGAAAAATATTTTTCCGCCTCGCTGATGCTGAGTATGAATACTTTATCCGTCGTTATGTTCCCCGGATCCGTACTATATTTCGGATTCTCATCTGCAGTCACTGTAGTATCCTGTATCATTTTCCGATGCCCGGTTCCAAACGCCTCATTTAAGAAAGAATCATTCAGCCAGGTCCTTAAATCACATGCCTCCCAGGTCACGGCAGGATAATTACCGTGAACCTGTCTGCAATCCAGTGCATACCTGCTTATTATCAATGCCGAATTTCCTTCAACAGAGAGAACTTCCCATTCAATTTCCTCTTTTCCGTTCTCCTGATTATTGTCCTGTTCATATGCACCGAATCTGATTGTACTTCCCACTTGGATGTTTGCCCATGCAGCTTTTTGATTCAGGAATATACACTCTAATGCTTTTTCGGAACTGTCTTTATAATTAAGAAATTCAAATTTCTTTGCGGCCTCGGTATACTTTTCTTCATGCATTAATGCCACTGTGTCATTGTACTTTTTGTTCGGAACAATCACTGTAATCATAAGGATAACAAATGCGACACCCGCGCATACCGCAAGAACACCAATAATAATTTTATTCTTAAGTTTTTTAGTTATTTTAGCTGAAGCAATACGACCTTCCACGGTTTCGTCCATGCCTGTCAAATTCTGCTCTGTCCCGCAGGATTCACAAATGCCGACCGTATTCCCCCGCCCGAACTTTAAAGTGCCACCGCACCTTGTACATTTGAAGTTATCCATGATTGTCACTCCCGATAAGAATATCCTACTGCTATTATTTTTAAAAAATACGTCCTTTACCGATTCCTACTGTTGTTAATAACATTCTATCACATTTCCTTACCAACCTCTACCAAAATTTCTGCACCTTTTCACCGTTATACTCCGATAAAAGGCGGCCGTACCTTCTATGGTACAGTCGCCTTTTGTATCAAATCAGTTATTCTTTTTATTGCCCTTCAGTTCAATGCTCACAATCTCTCTGGTCGGCCGGAAAGCACACAGGTGAAGACGTGTCACAGTTCCCACAAACGGCTTGAAGTTCTTTACTGCCACGGGTAATGCCCGGCATATTGTGTCGGCTCGTCCAGTATAAGTGTTGCATAGAAAATGTGATACTCTGTTGATTTATCATGATAATCGTTCATGCTTTGGAATCGGTTTTGTTTCACAGCCTCGATGTCACCGTCGGTACTGCCTCGCCGTTAATGAAAAGCCTCGGCATGCCTTCATTCGTGACCTTTACGCAGTACTGTCCCAGGCTGTATTCCATCCCCTCCAGCGACATCAGCTTCTCTGCCCTGCACATATCCAGGCAGTTTCCACCGAATACTGTCAGGTATTTCGGAAGATACCCTGACATGATGATGCAGTGACCGATAGGCTTTCTCCTAACCGGAGCAGCCGAAGCCTCAGTTTTCTCCTCCGGTGCATAATGCCCGATGAACTCACGCAGCTTGACGTTTATCTCGTCTACCGTGCCCTTTCCGCAGCCGCGGATTCCGGGAAGTTCATCATAACGTCTCGCAAGCTCGCCGATCGTAGTGATTTTTACCCTTTTCAGACTGTTGTATGCCCTTGTCTCCAGTTCAAGGACTTCAATGTCCACGCCGCATCCCAGAACACGTTTAAGCAGCATTTCAATGTCATCTTCCTCCGGAACGGTTTCTGAGTCATCCAAAAAATCATCCGGCTGTCTGTTTGTCAAACGCATATCTCATTCCTCCTGATTGTAAAATTGAGTGCACTAAATAAACGCAGGTTACGGCCTGCATCCGGAACTGATTTCCCCGGGGTTACTTTCGATTCGAAAAGATGTAAATCTAAGATTTTTAATACTCGTTAACGGTGTCGACTTCGTTGTGTTAGTAATATATCACTGAAAAACACCCAAATCAAGAGGTGTGTCTGCATAGCGTAAGCTGCATTCTTGCGCTATGCAGATATTCATTGCAATTTCATACGATATGTAAGTCACGCTTTCATACGCTCATATCTGATCCCTGCAGCTTCATCCTTTACAGTTGACATGACCGTATTACAGGATATGCTCCTGATGGCTTCCTGATTCCTGTAGAGCTTGTTTATCAGCTGTGTGATTCCCATGCCGCATTTAACTTTCTCTTACCCGGATTGCCTTCCAGCTTCTTAATCGCTGTAGGCTTTGGCTTTCTTCCTGCCATCGGAATCCCCTCCTTCCTAAATTTTTGCATAATAAAAGGACCATGTATCTCTACACAATCCTCACATCAATTTTCTGTTTGTATTTTAAATATACTTCAGGTTTCCAGTCATAAGTTCATCTATTTTGCCCTCAAAAATCTCATTGAATACTTGTTCACATGGAACCCTGCACATTCGATTTTCCTTCGAAGTATCCTGGATTC
This sequence comes from Lachnospiraceae bacterium, assembly GCA_045627205.1. Classification (GTDB taxonomy): domain Bacteria; phylum Bacillota; class Clostridia; order Lachnospirales; family Lachnospiraceae; genus RUG11977. Next base: position 8,765 of record JAZQNG010000081.1, on the reverse strand, counting down.
TAAAAGTGTTTTGATCTTTCCCTAAGCACTTATTCATATATGAGTCTATGTACGGCACCGCATCTTCTTTTGTGAAACCAATCTCCTTTTTTAACCTTACAAACGATGACAATACACTTATGCATCTAGCGCCGCCTATGCTGACAACACCATTTCTGGCATTTTTATCATCTGAACAAAATACATAGATTTGCTCACCAAACTTCAAATTCAGCACCTGTAATAAAACATATGATTTTAATTCACCGAGATTTTGTCCCTCTCCTATCGCATTACAATCATCCTGCAGCTGCTTCAAAAATTCTTCCCTACTTATTCTAAGGCAATCCATTTTTGATACAAGAAGAAACTTCTCCTCAAAATATCCATCCTTGTATGCATCGCAAGCAGTTTTCAACATATCAGCATATGCGCTAATGGCCAAATCACCATACACTTCTGATAATTCGTCCAGTATCATTTCATCATCGTACATACATATTGATTTTGAAGCAACCTTGGTCTCAAACCATTCTGGAGCACCTGCAATATTGTGACGCATGAGTTCTACTTGAATCTGTTTATGACAATAAAAAAAATAACCTGGCATTGCCATAATTTTATCTATTAACTTATTCTGATCATCCTTGCGTATTAAGTGCATCTTGGATATAAAGTCAGTATCCAGCAAGGCATATTTAACATTTGCCATATACCCACCTTATTTTTGATTTCGAAATTCCTTTCCAAGTTTTTCCAAGTATGCCCTATCAGATTCTTCTCTACTATCCACAAGTAATTCCTGTTCAGAATTGAAAGCTAGATTATCTAACAAACTTCCATAGCGGAGCAAACGTCCACTATTCTGTTGCCACTGCTCTGCTTTTCCGGTCAATTCTATTCTGACGGAAATGCTTTCATTATTCTCCTGATAAAGACTTTTTGCCTTCTCTTCTGTAATCACACCGCTTTCCACTAAGCGCAATACTACTGCTTTGTAAGGAAGTGCAAATAAATCCATAAGAACCAGCACATCATCAATTCCCATGTTTTCTTTTGATATTCCAAACATCTTAAACTGTTCTATCACACTAGCATCTGGCATCAAAAGCAAGCCTGCAAAAGCATTTGCCTCAAGATCCTCCTGCGTAGCCGCTATTTCATCCACCGTTTTTGAATCCAATAAAGAACCAGATGTAATAGTACTGGTATTAATATCTTCTGCATAGCAATGAATATGATATAACTCATGTGCAGTAGCAAAAATCTGCTTACACATTGGGAGTTCTGTATTCACACACAAGAAAATGGTACCCTTTTTCACAAAAGTAAACGCCCATAGCTCATCATCCTTAAATGGATAGCGAAGCACTTCGAGGGCTAACTCTCTTTTTCGTGCATAATTAGAAACGATACCAAAAATGGCTTCTCTGATTATTGTGTTCCCACAATAATTAACTGCAAAGGCTTTGGTCAAATCATTTATTTTTTCAAATTGCTTCTCTTGCTTATAAAACAAGCTTTCAAAAAAAGTATCTCCCATTATGCCTCCCAAGGTTTCATCATGGCCACACCATTATCGCGAACTCGACTATGGAAAAGAATCATATCTGAAAGCTTATCAGCAATGTTAAGCGCTTCTTTAGCTTCGTCTGATTCAACTTTACCCATGAACGCATGAACAATATCCGTATCAACAGAATCTTCACGAACCTTGGTTAGTTCTTCCATTTTAACCCCAAGGAACTCTGCAATGCGCTTCAGTTCTACCGCATTAATCATTCTTGAACCATTAAGCATCTTACTTATTGTCTGTTTATTAGTCTGCAGTGCATCTGCCAAATCTATCTGTTTTCTATTCTGTTTTTTAAGAATCGCTACAATATTTGCTACAATCATTGCATTTACATCGAGCATAATAATCTCCTCCAATCAACAAAATTTCTTCTGCCTCATGCTTATTATATGCCACAGCCACCATGCAGTCAATATTATAGTTACCATTTTTACTTATTTTATTCAATTTGTTTCTATTTTAGTTACTGTATTATTGTGATACCCCCGTCTTCAATTTCGCGATTTTACACGCCAGACCCACCCGCCGTTCTATAGGAGACAGGTCTGTAGAGATTTCGATACCCCCTACCGGTCATGCCAGCGATCCCCACGCTTTGCATGTATCTGTGAATTGACGAGATAACCTTCTTGCCCTCTTTATAATTATTTGAAACAAACCGGGGTCTGTACGCCAGATTCGAATTAACGCCCGAATCAATAAACGCTGTTTGTAACCCCTGTTCGAGTTGAATCATATTATCCTTCATAGCCAGCCGCTCCATCCGCCTGCTTATTTTTCAACCATCTCCAGACATGCAGTTATGACATCATTTTTGCTTCTTAATGCAGCAAGCCATTCCGCAGGAATATCCCCGTATCCGTAGAACAGACCTGCAAGCCCGCCTGCAATCGCCGCAACAGTATCCGTATCATCGCCCAGATTAACGGCCTTCAGCATACATTCCCTGTAGCTGTCCGTATTTATCAGACACCAGACTGCTGCCTCAATGGTATCAATAACGTAGCCGGAGGACTTAATCGCTTTGCGCGGCGTATCCTTAAACGTTTCAAGCTGCATGATACGTTCCAGACGCTTCATCTCCGAAAGGCTGTCCCTGTCCTTTGCATAAAACTCCGAAGCGTCCGATATACCCTTCTGAAGTAATGCCGGCAGAGATTTATCCTTTCCATCCAGTATGGCCTTAACCATAAAATAATAAAATCCGCAACACATATTGCTGCGCAGCGTATTATGAGTAAGCGATGCAACAGAATGAACCAGCGCAATCGCTTCATTGTCCGAAATACGGGGACGCTTCGCAGAATCCAGCAGATACAGACAAACCGGAAGAATTCGCATCAGCGCGCCGTTTCCGTTGGCATATTCACCGGTTGCGCCGCAGGTCTTAACATTCCTGTCCTTTTGATAGGCCTCAATAGCCCGCGTGCAGGTAATCCCCTGATCAAAAGCCTCATCATCGGGAGTAAACCGGCCGTAGTGAAGCCATAAAATGAACTGCTGCATAATGTCATCAGGGTCAATTCCGTTCCTGTACAGCAAACTGTGCAACGTAGCAAGTACCATTGCGCTGTCGTCCGACCATGTCCCGGCAGGCTTTTTATACACCCCGCCGCACCGCATCCCGGTTACCGGACCTTCGTGACTGTTTTGTATTTCTTTTTCTGACATGAATTGTACGGGCACACCCAAAGCGTCACCGACAACCAGCCCAAAGATTCCCGAATGCCACATTGAAATATTATCCGCTTTTGGTGTCGAATTCTCCGTCGTGCTCACCGGCACATATTTATTATATAAATCATCTACGGTATATTTGGAATAACCGCTTTTTGTTTTCTTTTTATATTTCGGAATTTCACTTTCAGTCTCTGTATTCATTCTTTTCCCCCGTACATGCGTAATCCGCCCGACAGGCTGATATTTTTACTCTGTTCTTACCACATTATCCGGTGATCCCTCAGGAAAGAATACCGGCATCCGATTAATAAACATATGATTAACAGTATATTTAATTATACCACATCCGGAAGCAATTTATAAAGGTCTTTTTGTCCATTTTCCCGCCTCCGCAGCCGCGATTTTCAGATTCCGCATTTTGTAGCCGGCAGAAAACAGAAAAAAGACCGTAACCCCACTACGGCTGCGGTCTTATAAATTCCGAAATTAATGTGTAAAACTTGCAAACGAATAGATATATTCATCGTCCAGATAGATTGAGAGACTATATATTACATCATAAATCACTTTCCTTGCGTCAGCAATTAATTTAATGGTATGCCCGTCATCCAAATTCATTACATACCCGGTCTCCATATCGTCTTCCAGCCTGCCGGCTTCATAATCGGCCCCGACAGAAGCACAATCCCATTCCAGAATGCTCTCAGGGTAATTTGCCAGAATCGTGCCGTTTCCGTCTTTTATGAGAAACTCATTAACGCCGCCTCCGTCCGTACCGCCCCAGTTGATCGAAGAGTAGCACAAAACAGCATTATCGCACGTATCATAAATCGTGCCCTGATCCCTTCCCTTATAATCCCAAAAGTCATCATAGTCAACCTGACTCTCATAAATCTTGCGGTAGCCGTTGAAATAATGCACCTCTCCCTCATATTTCTGGGCCAAAACCAGCATAGACCTGTCGCCTTCACAGATAACATCTTCGTCAATCGGTAACTGCGTTTCTATAACAATTGAAGTATCGATGCTATATCCGCCGTTCTCTGATTCTTCCCGGTATTTTCTGGCCTTAATCTGACAGAAACCACACTCGAGAAGGGTTGCCTCAGCCTCTGTACAGGTTCCGGGTGCGGCAGAATCAAGCGGATTGTTATAAACATCCATATATGCCTGAGATTCTCTTAAATCACTCCCCCTGTACATCAGCTTTCCGTCGTTGAACGTATCCTCGGGATCTGCGCTGCACTTGTTTGCGCTGTCATACGCAAAGATTGCTTCTCCGTCGGCATCATAGACAGTTACTGTGGCTGCGGCTCCTCCATCGATTGTAAATACATAATACCGTACGATTGCACCTGCAACCTCCCCATCTTTTGTAAATACATAATACCTGGTTGCCTCATCGGAGAAACGGTGCCAAAGACATAAAGATTCCTCGCCCATATGCGTTTTAGTACGCGAATAATCATCACTAAGCGTTGCCTCCGCCGGCTTAATCTTCTCTGCATAGGCATAAGCCTTTTCCCTGATTTCCTCAAGAAACTCAGCCGTAACAGGCGTAATCACCGGTGCTTTTATCGTGGTCGGCGTTGCCTCCGGTGTCGGTGTGGGCTCCTCTGTAGGCATGAGTTCCGCCGTAGGTGTAGGCTCCGCCGTAGGTGTGGGTTCTGCCGTCAATGCAGGTTCCGCCGTAGGTGCGGACTCCTCTGTCATTGTGGGCTCCTCTGTCGATGTGGGTTCCGCTGTAGATGTGGGTTCCGCTGTAGATGTAAGCTCCGCCGCCAATGCAGTTTTCTCTGTAGGTGAAACAACTGTGTCCTTCCCCTTGTCCTCATTCCCGCACGCAGCAAACAACACAACACAACTTAACAAAATTAAACATACTGCAGTCTTCTTCATTATCAGTCTCCTGTTTTCTCACATATTTTTTCTATTATCATTGCCTTCCACGAAGCAAACTTAACATTCCTGAAATCAAGAAATACAACCGGATACATCGCAAAGGTCAGTAAACCCGAGTTGAACCACTAACCCCGTCCCCAAGGGTGCATTACATGCGCTCATATCTGATCCCTGCAGCATCATCTTTTACAGCTGACATGACCGTATTGCAGGATATGCTCCTGATGGCTTCCTGGTTCCTGTAGAGCTTGTTTATCAGCTGAGTGATGCTCTGCTGATATGTGGCAACACCCACAGCCATTATGCGCTCGGTGCCGGTCATGATATTCACTTCACGGATCAGCTGCTCGCGCGACAGAAGCTCCAGTACATCCTCGAAACGGTCATGTACCGCCTCCAGGATTATGACAAATTTAGTGCCGTTCATGCTTGCAGGCTTCTGATTTATCATTGTTCTGTACCCGCAGATGATGCCCCTGCTCTCAAGCGCATCCATGCGCGCCTTTACGGCAACACGCGAAAGACCTACCTCCTTGCCTATCTCGGAATAAGTCAGGCGGGCATTGTCCTCTATCACGTTCAGTATCTTATTGTCCTTTTCATCAAGTTCAGGAATATTAATCATACAGACCTCCATAAAATAAAACAGGTTTCCGGCTTGCCTACATTATCATTTGACTGTGAATAGTAACTTTCTTACAAAATTGTAAGTTTATTGTAAGAACAATCGATGGAAGATTCCTTCTCTGCCTGTTATTATGAATACATCAAATGAAACACGGACAAACACAAAAACATAAAAGAGAGGTAATCCACCATGAAAAAATTCATCAACGTAATCACCGGCAAGAAAGCAATGATCGTAATGTTAGTTATCGCCTGCATCGTTTCGGTACTTGATGTTGTTGATTCCATCCGCAACAACACCCCCATTGATTTTGCACTTCTCGGAGCAATGTTCGCATCAATCGCCGTATGGGCAGACAGCTGCTGCAAAAAACAGAAGAAGGCTGCTCAGCAGTAAGCTTCTTCAAAGCAGGCCATCCGAATCCATATCACACAGGAACAGGCTTGAGAATGTCTCACCAGTCATTCCAATAGTCCTCCGCATCGCTGCCGTCAGGCATGCAGCCGTCCCAGTCATCCATGAAATCTTCAAAATCATCATAATCGTCACAGTCCGGCATCGAGCTGTAGCTGCTGCCCTTATATCGACTGCCTGAACCTGTACTGCCGGAATATGAGCTGCCCTTGGACGTACTGTTTTTTGGCGTACTGCTTTTATAGGTACTGCCGGTTGATGAGCCCTTGTATGAACTGCCTGACGAGGAATAGCCTTTGGATGAGCTTCCGCCCGAATAATGATAGGTCGGCGTATAAGTTTTTTTCTCCGGCTTTTTGTCGGGAAGCAGTTCACCTATTAACGATAGCACAAGAATACCGCAAATAATAAGAATTGTCTTTTTGGCTTTATTATCGTTATTCTGATACATTGTTTGTCACCTCCGTGATATGTGAAAAATCATAACATCATCCTGCAGATATCATGCTCTTACTGAATTCCTGCTGTGGATACCATGTCAGTTGCTGATTTCCGGCTACAGATATCATACACCCGCTGAATTCACATTACAGCAATCACACACCATATCGAATTTCCGCTACCGATATCACGCCCCCTGCAAATGTCTCATCAGACCGTCCATGGCACCTCTGAAGGATTCCTTCGTCATTTTAAGCTTTCCGGATTTCGACCTTGCATCTGCCGCATATATGCCGTAATTCTCACTCTTGAATTTAGCGATGATACCCGACACATCACCCATCTCCTTCATCTTATGCGGAAGCGGCCCGAACAGCACCGCGCGGTATCTGTTGCTGCGGTTCAGGTTTCTGCCGAAATTCTTGATTTTCGAATAATCCGTTTCAAAATCAATCTCATCGTTCATGAAACCGTAAACATTATTGGCAATTCCACGCAGATCTCCGACATCGGCCATGATATCGCCTATAACAAGGATTTTCCCGTGCTTTCCGAGCAGACAGTGTCCCGCCATATCATCCCTGAAGCTTTCCGAATTTCTGGCTCTCTCAGCCGCGTCCTCATCCTGCATGAAGGTGCGCATCCTTGTGAATGACTCCTCAAGCGACCTGTTTTTCTCCTCAATGTAATCGATTTTGTCCTGCATGCCTTCCTTTTCAAGATGCAGGTTTTTTATCATTTCCTGAAGCTCACGGTTGAATGCGCTCATCTCCTCAAGCTTATCCCAGAGCAGACCTATCGTGATGCTGTTATATTCCTCAGGGAATTCAGGCAAACTGTCCTCACGGGCAGCCGAATAACCAGCGATGCTTACAATATCGGCATTTTCTGCCACTCTGCCTGTATCAGTAATATTCTCTGCCTGCGGAATGCTCTCCGGCGCACTCGTGACATCCTCCGACACCTCCTCAGGCTGAAAATTCAGTCCCTTCAAAAGCCTTGAAATCTCAGTTTCGTGCACGCCTTCATCATTGCCGCCCTGTCCGCTCAGAAAAGCATTTTCATCACGGATATGGTCGAACCTCCTGCCTTTTATCTTTTCATTATATTTTTCCTTAAAACTCCGTATATTGCTGCGGATTTTCTTCGGGTTGCCCGAAAGCCTTCCCGAAAGTTCTTCAGCAGTCCCCACGATGTGCCCGTTGAAGCCGCCGGCATTCACCCTGAGCGATATAAAGAGTGGTGCGCCATTTCCGTTCAGGTATCCGGTATCCAGCCACAGGCAGCACGCATCCCGGAACCGCTCAAGCCTGCTGCCCCCGCAGGCATCCATATAATATGCCGTATTCTTCTCATTCAGTATGAATTTTTTCATGGCATAAAGATCGGTGATCCTCCTGCCCGTCTTTTCCGAAAGCCTTCCAATAACCTCTTCTGCATCATCAATAAGAATTCCGTTACCAAGATTCATTTCCCTCATAAGACCTTCCCTTCTGAAAAGTGGCCTTCCGGCCACCGTTTCACAGATGCCGGAAGCGGATTTTACTCCGCCTCCGCCCACATTGTTACATGAACATAACCTGCTTTCATTTCCTTTCGCGCCGGTCCCACATGTCGCGCTCGAACCAGCCGTCCCTGAAGCCGTCTTCGTAGGTCTTTTCATCCTCTTCGCTTCCGTCGTGTATCGACTGAGCTATCTCATTCCCGTGCCGCATCAGCCATCGGTTAAATGCGATGCATCCGACCGCGTACACGAACATAACCAGCAGGTTCAGCGGCTTTGATACATCGAGCATCAGCCACCCCAGGATTATTTCAACTACTATCAGCCCCTTCATTCCGGCACCTCCTTCGTGCATCCATGCGTGTTGCAGAGATTTTTGCGACATTTTTTCAACTTCTGTTTTCCAGTTTTTCCAGCGTCCAGCGTAACACCTTGAATGAAAAACTAATCCCCTACTGAAACATCGCCTAATAACATTAAATCGATTTATGAGCCTTCTGGAGGCCAAATTTAGGTATCACCTTTTTAAAAAAAGTGTTATAATCAAAGCATTCCAAATGCAATGGTTATTCTTTTTGGCATAGCAAACAGACGACTCGGTACTGCTTGTGCAAAAGTAAACGCGACCCGTCTTTTTAACC
>JAZQNG010000080.1:0-55555 GCA_045627205.1 Lachnospiraceae bacterium | reverse complement strand
CTGACGCAGTCGGGGCGTATAATATTCTGCGAAAGAGCTGTGCCGTATCAGGCGCAGTAATAAACATGCCCGTATCCGGGCTGAACAACATAAAAGTAATAAAAGTAGCTGTGTAACCCAAAAGGGTAGCAGTAAGGGTGTCATGGACGCACCTTGGGACCTACGCGGCGTAAGCCGCGCGCACCTGATGCTCGGTAATTCAATTACCGATGTAGTTCACTGGTATTGTAGCTTGCCAGACATACCTTTTCATTGAGATATGTAGAAACAATAGGGTAAAAATCAAGTTTATAATGCAGGCTTGCGGAGGCAGTTCCGTCTATATTTTCCCTGCTGAAGGTCCGGGACAGGCTGATTGTATACCAGCCGCCATCTTCTATCGTTATTTCGTCACTGAAGTCTTCTGATATGTCAAAGTCAGAGGGCTTTAACAGATACTCCTTTATTGCATCAAGGCTGCAGATATCTGCACCCCTGTATAAGTCTGCAGTATCCCTTCCTTCATTTGTTGAAGCAGGGTTGAGCGATACGGGTTTTGTGTTGTCAACATGAAGGAGCATATTTCCATCGGCATCGTAGATACAGGTAGGACTTGAGAAAAAACCATCGTCCACTGAATAGGCACCAATCATATCTCCTGTGAAATCCTTTCGGCAAATGCGTCTGCCTGCGGATTGTGGAATTCGTTTTCCGATGTTATTTCATTGTCCGGTTCTCCTGTAATGTCAACCGGGTCCTGTTGTGACTCAGCCTGCTCCTGTTGCGTGATGGCCGGTTCCTGCTGTGACTCAGCCTGCTCCTGTTGCGTGATGGCCGGGTCCTGTTGTGACTCAGCCTGCTCCTGTTGCGTGATGGCCGGTTCCTGCTGTGCTTCAGCCTGCTCCTGTGGTACGTTGGTTATGTCCGGTGTCAGGACTGCCGGATTCTTAACTGAATCTGCCGTGTTTTCAACGGGGCTGCATGCATATAGAGTAATCGCTGCGGTCATTAAAAAAGTAGTGCAAAAGTTTTGTTTCTCATATTAATCCTCATGCTGCGAGTTTTACGAGTGGCTAATGGATACAATTTGAGGAGCTCGCGACTCAAATTGCTATGTGAAAAATTTGCGTATATGATTTTTCACACTATTTACCTTTCTGATTCATTCGGCATCAGTACTTTTGACGCCCTAAATATATGATATGTATCATATATTTTGCATTTATCTTCTGATAACTGCCGGTTTTGATTATAAAGAGTAATTGTATCTTTTTTGTTACATAAAATTAAAATTACGGTTAAATTTTGCTGCTTTTCCGGAAGAGCGGTTGCCTGCCTGCAGATAATTTATTATTTTTTAATAAATGTTTTCGAAACGGCTAAAGTTTTCTGAATTCCGTCCGATATATGTAATGTGAGTTAAATCAGTAATGATTGAGCTAAACTAAAGAATATACGGCCTGTCCGCGGCAGTAGGATGAGCGGCTGAAGCCGAAAAATAAGGAGGAAATGTGTATGAAGAAAATTAGGAAAGATAACAAAGGTTTTACTCTCGTTGAGATGATTGTGGTGCTTGTAATTCTTGCAATTCTTGCAGCAATTCTTGTTCCTGCTCTTTTAGGCTATATTGATGAGGCAAAGCAGAAGCAGTACGTTCTCCACGGGAAGAGTGCTTATACCGCAGCACAGTCGGTAGCAAGCGAGATGTACGCAGCAGGTGTTGCAATTGATGAAACCAGTTTGAAAAAGGATTCTACATACGGTAAGAGAATTGCCGATATCGCAGATCTTGATGAGTTTACCGGATGTACCAAGGTGGTTATCGGATTCAAGCAGGTTTATGCCTCCACATTAACAGGAAAAGATAAGCATGAGGCTTATACGGTAGATTATATTGAATATGTAGAAGACGGAACAAGTATTTTCCTTGTAAATAATGACTGGGTAAGTGATGCGGCATCACGCAGAACATCAGGGACATATACGGTTTATGAAATCGTCGGATGATAAAGACCGGTGTCGGATGTGTCGTTATCTGCGATAAAGTGGGACAACGACAGTTTTGTCAGACTAAAGTCATAAATAAGAAGCTAATAGTGGGATTAGGGATGCAAAAGCCTTAATCCCACTCTTTTTTTATAAAAGAGGCTGTGAAAAAGCTCCGGTTATCTGATGCATTAGCCGACATTCCCACCAAAAGAAGAACCCGTGGTTCGGAAATTGAACCACAGGTCCTTCTTATGTGTTATAATAGATATGGGGAAAGGGAAACTGTTTACTCAACAATATCAACATCAATGGGTGCGTTGTAGTCAACAGGTTCATCGATGAATGTTATATCATCGTCTATGATGACGGGCTCTACGAAAACAGGTGTTAAATAGGGCTTAACCTCATCAATGATTCCAATGTAGCTGTCAATTACCCTTACAAGAAGATCGTTCAGGTATTCTACGGTGTAGCTTCCGATGGTAGGCTCGATGTGTGAACCGCCGATACCGCTGTTGCCTGTAAGGAAGGTGTAGGTGCCGCCGGTTGTCATTGCAAAGGTACGGAGAAGGAATTCTGTGTTCTTGTCAACGCCGCTTGAGGCAACGGGGATGATGCGGATACCTTTTTCAGATGCCGATGCGATAACGGAGGCAAGCTTGTTCTGGATTTCAGGGGTGTTGTGGGGCGGAGCATCGAGAACAATGAAAAGAAGCTTTACGCTGTCTTCGTTCCATGCGTGGTTGTTGATTGCATCATCAAGTGCCTCTTCAACAGCTTCCTCGTAATCGCCGCCGCCGAAGGCATATTCCTTGTTGAGATATGAAAGCTGGGTCTCAATATCGGTGTCGAAGGCGTTGGAACGTACAACATAGTCATCCTCATGGTCGCGGTAAAAGTTCATGCTGAGTCTGATGGGGAGATCTCCGTTTGCTTCCTTTACGCGCTTGATTACGTCGGAAAGTTCTGCCTGGAGATAGTATATTTCATCGCCCATTGAACCCGTTGTGTCGACAACAAACATAAGGTCAAGGGCAGGTGCCTTAATGCAGTCGGCTGCAAAGCCAAAGGATACAAGCATATCATCCACAAGCTCGCCGCCTGCAATTTCATGTGTCAGTGTTTCACCTGCAAAGGATGCCTCGATGGTTTTGGGAACGGCCTGGGTATTAGCGAGTGCATAGTAGACATATACCATACCTTCGTTGTCACTGCGTCCGGTAAAAATGAGGGTGCCCTCCGAATCATATAATTTTACAACAGCGTTTTCGACTGAAGGACCGACAGAGTCTGCTGCACCTGTATAGCAGCAGACACGTATACGGTTGAAGGGAGTGAGCTTCCAGTCAAGGAAATACTGCTGATAATCGGCATCCTGTCCGTTTATTAAAAGATTTTTAATGAAGTCGTAGTTTACATTGTCCTTCCATTCGCCTGCACTCAGAAGGCCTGCACTGATGTCCTGGGGTTTTTCGGGAATGACGGGCTCAATCGGCAGAATTGTCAGGGCTTCCGATGAAGCGAAATCAATATCGGCTGCATCAAGTGAAGCGGTAGAGTATTCACGAATTTCCCCGATTGCCGAAAAATCGGCAAATGCTTCGGGAGATTCCTTTGCTTCATCGGTTGCAAACGTCATCTCTTCAGATGTTTCCGGGAGAGAATCCGGACTCGGAATATAGACAGGCGGTTCGTAATCAGTCAGACCTTCCGTAGCATCCGTTTTACCGGATCCTTCGGGAACTGCTGTAGTAGCAGAAGCTGTAGCCGAATAGGATGGTGCTGATGTAACCGCGTCGGTAATGTCAGATGTTGCTATAATCTCAGGAGCTGATGTTGTGGCCCCGGTCGGTGCAGAGGGGATTTCCTCGGGTTTCTCGCTTTTGCTGCAGCCTGAGAGTGCCAGGCAGAGAATAAGGAGAACAGATACTATTAAGTTAATTCTTTTTTTCATACGATTAATTATCACAATTGCTTGTGAAACTCCTTTCTTTTTTCCTTTATGAACATTAGACGAAGAGGTATACGGGATGGTTCCAAAATAAATATAATGCGGAGTGACTTTTTTTATTTTTTCTGATATAATGAAAATGGAAAATTTTATGCAAAGATTGGATCCTTATACAATATTGTTATAATTCAGACTGTAAACCGGAATCAGATTCTTTTGAAGATTTTTATAGATGAGGAGGCTGACCATGAGAATTTGTTCTAAATGCGGAATGCAATACCCGGATACACAGGCCTACTGTAATGCCTGTGGCGGGACAACATACCCTATGAAAAATCAGCAGACAAACCAGGTGCAGCAGATGCATCAGCAGCCTCAGGGAGGATATCAGCAGATAAATCCCGGGCAGCAGGTGCATCAGCAGCCTCAGGGAGGATATCAGCAGATAAATCCCGGGCAGCAGGTGTATCAGCAGCCTCAGGGAGGATATCAGCAGATAAATCCCGGGCAGCAGATGTATCAGCAGCCTCAGATGGCGGGATACCCGCAGGCGCGGAAAAAAAAGAGCAGGGCATGGATAGGTATCCTTGCATCTGTTTTGATATTGGGCGTTCTGGCCTTTACCGGCTTTGTGAAGCCGGGCTTTTTAAAGGATGTATTTAAACCGAAGGAGGAGCTTCCGACGGCGTATGAATCTGGTGTAAGGCTTACGGAAAGTATCAGGTCGGGAAGTACACTTGAAATGGGCAGCCTGCGGGAAGCCGGCTATAGGCTTACCATTCCCGGCAATGAGCTGGAGACAGACACTGCCGTATCAATGGATGTTCTGTCCAAGGAGCAGGCAAAGCAGTATGAAGCAGCAGAAAAGTTCCGGATGATAGGAACGCCGGTTGAACTGGAATATGAAGGGAATAACGGCGGATTTTTCGGCGAACAGGTTACATTGTCCATGTACATTCCGGAGGAGCTTCGTAATGAGGAAGGCAGAGTCGAGGACTATGTTTTCTGGATATATGATGAAGAAAAAAAGGAATACAGATATTATGAACCGGACTATGTGGATCTGGAAAATGGCGTGATGGAGGTCACCCTTCCGCATTTCTGTATTAACGGCGGCGGAAGGCTGACGGAATCGGAGATGGTTGAATATGCGCTTGAAACCTACTCCACGCAGGTCGTCATGATGCAGGAGAATCAGAAAAAGGATATAAAGACGCTTTCTCCTTATTTTGAAAAAAAGCTTGATGCGCTCAAGCTTTCTTCAAAAATGAAGGATGAGCTTATTACCTCGGTTATTAACTGTGCCGGTTCAAAAATCGGTGAGGCCTATAAGGTAAATGAGGACGATTTAAATGATATCGGTATGGCGGTGGATCTGACTACAGCTTCCTATAATGCCTACAACTCCGGAGACAATGAGGCACTTCTGTCAAAAATGAACGACCTGTCAGCCACACTGATTGTTGATGCCATTAATAAAAAGATAATTGAGAAGGGCAGCCTTGAAAAATTTAAGAGTGAAGCCGGCTGGGCATCCGGAAATATTTCAGAGCTTGGCACACTTGCGGGAGCGATTGCGGGCGGTGATACGGACGGCGCAATTGCAGCGGCAGCCTCAATCATAGAAAACAGCGACCCGAAGATAGCGGTTGTTTCAAAGGCTGTCGGGTATCTGGGTGCGAAATTGGATGAATGCTTTATAAACTGGAAGGATTCCGAGGTCGAGGAGCTTTATCAGGTATATAAGAACGGCTCAAAGGATCTGGCGGTTGAAGCCGGTGATACGGATGCCTTACGGGATTATCTCGTTTGGAAGGGCGATGCGGCTTCGATAGCCCGCTGGGTACAGATTGATGAGGTAAAGGAGCTGGAGAAAAAGCTCCCGAAGGGGAAATATTACGATTCCGCCATATATGACAGATATGTAAAAAATCTTCAGGAAAATGCCAGAACAGTGGCTATTGACAGTCTTGTCGAATATTACGAGAAGCGTCTGAAGCAGGAGAAAAAGGTTGAGAAGATAAAGGATGAGGAGCGGTTTGCAATCAGGGAAATGCTGAATGAAACCAATGGTGCGCTAAGAAGCGATAATTACGGTGCATTTTTCGGTGAAAAGCATTACAGCATGACCGAAAGAATCAAAAAACTGGTTAATATAAGGAAGTATCTGTCGGAATTCATTGATGAGGATGCCAGAAATAAGGATTCATATACACCGAAAAATTATAATTATGGTTATTTCCTCAACCAGTTCATATCGTATATGGCAAATCAGGGAATGTCCAAGGAGGAGGCGACAAAGCAGTTCTGCAGGGATTTAAAGGCTGCAGGTCTGTTGAAGAAGAACTACGATGTCGGTCTCGAAGCCTCATCGATGGACAGTATAGCAGGGACCTGGGACATGACATTTGTCATCACACCGGAAGAATCAAAGTATGCAAAGGGAATAGAGGATGCACTGTCAAAGATGTTCGGTACGGATATGACCGGTGTTGCAGAGGTTAACACTGAGCCGCAGACAACCCGCGCCACCATGACGATAAAGGCAAAGGATTTGCAGAACTGTGAGGTGGAGCTGGAATTTAAGGATGAACCGGGAAATATCCGTAAGGCGACAGGTGTCCTGACGGGAAATACCCTGAAGCTGTCAACGGGCTCATCCGAATATGATGACAGCCTCGGTATATTGAACGGAAGCTATCAGATTGTGCAGGAAAACGGCAGGCAGATATTCAAAGGTAAATTTGATGTGCATAACTACTATATGGACGGAACCTGCGAATACAGCGGAAGTAAAAAGAATTAGACCCGTAGTAACTAAAATATTCACACAGCCATTGACTGTTAAGCGAAAATATGACATAGTATAATATGAAAAACCATATATGCTGTTCACGTATAACAATCCGGTTTGGAAATACAGGTATCGGCTGCATTAGTGGCATATGGACCGGTGTGAAGCAGATAAAAAAGAAAAGAGGTTGGCATTGTATAATGCCCTATTGATATGAAGGATGATATTTTTGGAGGCCTTAGCGGTTCCGGAAAAGGAATGAGCAATTATTCCATTGATGAAATTGAAAAAGCACAGAAGCTGAAAAAGAAAAACGGCGGTACCCTGCTTGAAAATCTTCAGAAGGTTACAGGCAGGAGTCTTCAGATGCCCAAAACAGGGTATTCGGGGAAAAACGGGGCCGAATCACTGGACTACAGTATGAGGGCGATTTCGGAGGCCGTATCGGAGAATGGAAAAAAAGCACCTTCGGCCGATTACGGTTCGATTCGTGAGACACTGGTGAAGAACCAGGAAATACTCAACAGGGAGCTTGAGGAGTATACAAAGTCACTTCGGGATGATTTTAATATTGATGCCGGTATTGACGACAGCTGGATAAAGGACTTCGGAATCAGCCGTGAGCAGGCTGCGGCGGCCGGACTTGCAGGCGGAACAAATGCGAAGACGTCTGAGCCCCTGAGTACTGAGGAATTTGGAAAGCCTACGGCAGCAGAGCTGCTTGAGGAGGAGAAGAACGGGGCAGATGCGAGGGCGGTATCGCTTGACAATTTTGAAGGCCTTGCAGCGGAGGTATGTAAAACCGTTTACGGACAGGATGAGTTTGTAAATAAGCTTGTCATTGCCTTTAAGCGTCCTCTTGTTATGCCGCCTGAGGATACAAGAGCCCTGAACAGCATCCTTCTTACAGGCAAAAAGGATACCGGAAAGCATTATGCCCTTTCGGAAATTGCAAAGGAGCTGAGCAAACGTAAAATACTCAGGAACGGTGATATCAGGGTGATGAATCTTGGTATATATACGGATGCTGCCATGGAGAAGCTTTTTCTTCAGGATATTTATTCATCACTTTCCTGCAGCTCGCGAATTATCCTGTTTGAAAATTTTGAAAACTGCCATCCGTCATTCCTGTCCCTTATCAGTTCACTGGTAATTACGGGGAAATTCCAGCTTTCGGAACGTTATATATTACAGAACGGACAGCTTGTCAATGTTTCAAATTCACTTGCTTCCGAGGCCGTAAGTGCATTTACCGCAACCGGCAAATATCTTGTTTTTGTCAGTGAAAAGCCTGTTGACAAGGCCGCCGGAATAATGGGAGCACCGTTTATTAATGCACTCGGGGATGTCTGCTCAACGAAGGAGCTTGAGAAGGACGCTATTAAAAGGATTGCGGAACGCGAAAAGGATGAGCTTAAGGAAAAAGCTGAAAAGCAGTTCTTCTTTAAACTGGATTTTGATGAAGGTTTCCTTGACTACAGCGTAACGCGTTCGGAAAAGCAGGCTGGTCTGAAGGGTGTACAGGATTTTTATGCATCTGTTCTTCAGGCACTTGCCCAGCTGAAGCTGGAGAGGGATATTAAAAAGGATACTAAAATGCTTTTATCTGCTGCGGCAACGGGAGTTATC
The DNA here is from genome assembly GCA_045627205.1 of Lachnospiraceae bacterium. Classification (GTDB taxonomy): domain Bacteria; phylum Bacillota; class Clostridia; order Lachnospirales; family Lachnospiraceae; genus RUG11977. The sequence goes on along the minus strand of JAZQNG010000080.1, from coordinate 47,213 downwards.
GTAAAAATAGCGACAGATGAGGCAGATTCTGATGCAGAAAAGACGGAGCAGGAAAATGAAATAAATCTGTTCAGTCTTCTTCCCGAAGGCTTCAGAGGCGAAATAGATGAGCTGAAGAAGGAAATGGATGCCATCATCGGTCTTTCAAAGGTAAAGGAATATATACTCAGCCTGGAGGAATATTACCAGGTGCAGAAGAGAAGATCCGAGGAGGGCTTAAAGACAGGAGAGGTCAGCAAGCATATGATCTTTACGGGAAGTCCCGGAACAGGAAAAACGACAATTGCCAGAATCATCAGCAGATATTTAAAGGCAATCGGTGTTCTGACGGGCGGTCAGCTTGTAGAGGTTTCAAGAGCGGACCTTGTCGGAAGATATGTCGGTCATACGGCACCGCTTACAAATCAGGTTATATCCTCGGCGATAGGCGGAGTTCTCTTTATTGATGAGGCCTACAGCTTATACAGGGGCAAGGACGACAGCTTCGGACTTGAGGCAATAGATACACTTGTAAAGGGAATAGAGGACAACAGGGAAAACCTTATAGTAATCCTGGCAGGATATTCAAATGAAATGCAGGAATTCCTTACCTCCAATTCAGGTCTGAAGAGCCGTTTCCCGAATGTGATCAACTTCCCCGATTACACTGGTGAAGAACTTCTCCTTATTGCAAAATCAATTGCGAAATCAAAGGGCTATGTGATTGATGAAGGCGCCGATCCGGCACTTCAGTCCTACTTCAATGCCGTACAGGCCGTAAGGGCGGCTGATGCGGGAAACGGACGTCTTGCCAGAAACAAGATAGAAGAAGCTATACTGAATCAGTCAAGAAGGCTTGTGGCAGAAAAGGATGCCGAGCTTTCATTACTGATTTCAGAGGATTTTGATTTGACTGATATTATGAGCGATACAAAATAACAGGAGAAAAGAAAGAATGAAAATAGCATTAAACAGAGGCTGGGATTTCTATTTTGATAAAAACAAGCAGAATAAAGAGGTTGTTGATATACCGCACACGGTGAAGGTGACTCCTTTTGATGCCTTTGACGAGAATATATATCAGACCATATGTAAGTATGTAAAGAGAATCCCGCTGACCGAGGAGATGAAGGACAAGGCACTGATTCTTCATTTTGCAGGTGTTGCCCATAGCGCGGAGGTATATGTAAACGGAAAGCTGAAGGGCGTTCATCAATGCGGATATACTGCTTTTGATATCGATATTACAAAGGCTGCCTTCGAAAACATGCAGAAGCCCGGCAACGATACCACCGTAGCCAAGGACAAGGACAGCACGGCAGATAAGAAGGAAGAATCCGCCGAGGAAGAAAAGAAGGAAAAGACAGAAAAGCCTGAGGAAAAGGAAGAAAAGATAATCGGCGAGGCACTTATTGAGGTGGTTGTCGATACTCATGAGTATCTGAACCAGCCTCCGTTTGGCGGTCTGATCGATTATATGACCTATGGCGGAATCTATCGTGAGGTTCACCTTGAGGTACGAAATAAGCTTTATATTAAGGATGTTTATTTCTGCTACAACCAGATGGATATTTACGGCGGAATGCTTCATACAAAGCTTATGCTTTCCTCCGAACCCAAGGAAAAAGTATTTTTTAACATAAAGGTTGCGGATGCAAACGGGCTTGTTGTTTCAGAGGGGCAGGGACAGATAGGTGTACCGAAGGTTTCCTCTGCAAGACCGAAATTCTCAATTGATGACATTCCCGGAATGGGCTCCTCTTCAGGTGCCGATTCGTCTCTGGAGGGCGGTATTGCGGCACTGTCACTGAGCGGCTTTGATGAGCGCGGTCTTGGCGTAGGTGCGGCTAAAAAGGTTGAGCTCGGCGATAATCTGATTACCGATCTTGAGGCCCTGTCACACAATTCGGACCTGAGGCTGTCGGACGTAATACTCTGGAGGCCTGAAAATCCTTTCCTTTACAATGTTACCGTTGAGCTGCTTACTGAGGATGGCAAGATAATCAGTGTAGCAAAGGCGGACCAGGATGGAAAGCAGGATGTCAATGCTGATAAAAAGGACGAGAAGGAAACCGTTAAGGTTACCTCTTCGGATGCCCTTAAGGTGGTCGATTCAGTTACTACCAGGGTTGGTCTGAGATATGTTGAATGGCGTGAGAATGGCTTCTACCTTAATGGAAAGAAGTACAAGCTCCGTGGACTGAACCGTCACCAGAGCTTCCCGTATGTCGGATATGCGATGCCGGACAGACTTCAGAAGGAGGATGCCGCAATCATCAGGAAGGAGCTTGGACTGAACTGCGTCAGAACCTCTCATTATCCTCAGGCACAGAGCTTTTACGAGGCCTGCGATGAGCTGGGTCTTTTGGTTCTTTCCGAGGTTCCGGGATGGCAGCATATCGGCGATGATGAATGGAAGAGGGTAGCATTATTCAATGTCAAGGAAATGGTATCCCAGTATAGGAATCATCCCTCCGTTATTCTTTGGGAAGTCAGAATAAATGAATCCGCAGACGACGATGAGCTTTATACAAAGTCACACGAGGCTGCAAAGGAGCTGGCTCCGCTTGACTTTACAAGCGGTGTCCGCAATTTTCCCAAGAGCAGGCTGATTGAGGATGTATATTCCTTTAATGATTTTACCTATGATGGAAGCTCTGTCGGTGCGGCACTGAAGAAGGACATTACCTACGATGATAAAAAGGGTTACATTGTTACCGAACATAATGGTCATATGTTCCCGACCAAGTCATTTGACCCCGAGACCAAGAGGATAGAGCATGCCCTTCGTCACGCGGCGGTTGTAAACAGTGTTGCGGCACAGGAGGATGTTGCCGGCTGTCTTGGCTGGTGTATGTTCGATTATAATACGCATAAGGAATTTGGCTCGGGTGACCGCATCTGTTATCATGGTGTGCTTGATATGTTCAGAAATCCCAAGGTTGCTGCGGATTTTTATTACAGTCAGACGGCAACAGAGCCGTATCTTGCGGTTGAGAACGGTATGGACCTGGGAGAGTATCCTGAAGGCAAGCAGGAGAAAATCTGCATTTTTACCAATCTTGATTCGGTTAAATATTATATTAATGATATTTATGTCGGAGAATATTTCCCCGATACCGAAAACTATGGGAATCTCGCACATCCGCCTATCATCATCAGTGATTTTATAGGAGACCAGCTGATGAATACAGAGGGCTTCCAGAAGGAGAAGGCGGAAAGTATAAAGGAACTCCTTTATGCAATCCATCAGTATGGAAAGGACAACCTTCCCCTGAAGAATAAAATCGGCCTTACAAAGCTGATTAATCTCGATAAGGTCAGCAATGATAAGCTGACAGAGCTTTACCATAAATATATCGATTTCTGGAACTGGAAGATTGAGAAATATCAGTTTGCCGGCTATAAGGACGGCGCTGAGGTTAAGCGCGTCATCAAGACTGCGTCAAGTGTTGTCAGGCTTGAGGTTAAGACCGGTTCTACCGAGCTTAAGGAGGGCGATACCTATGATGCTACCGCAGTCAGGATGGTTCTCAGGGATCAGTGCGGCAGAATCATGTCCTATACCTTTGACAGCGTTGAAATGAGAACGGAGGGAAATATAGAAATTATCGGACCTTCCGTAGCTGTTCTGCGCGGAGGAATGGGCGGAACCTATGTCAGGTCAAAGGGTGTGGGTGAAGGAAAGCTGATTTTGAATTTCCGCGGTACAGAGCAGATAATAGAATTTACAATTAAATGATTTCAGCGGGGGCTGTGAAAACTCCCGCTATCCCGATACACCCGGGTAAAACAGCCGTGTCACGGTTAGCCATGACAGGGCTGTTTTTAATATTTCGCCTTGTGCCGAAGCGGATTGTAAATATCATTGACCTCGCGGAAAAAATAATTTTTTACGATAAAAATGTAATTTCAATAAAAAAAACTTTACATATTAATTATTGAGGTCTAATATATAATAGAAATATTTTGGACAACCGTATTCGACAGTTGTAGCATAAATGAGAGGAAAATTGAACGGTATTTTCTGTAAAAGGTGTGAAATGAATAGTTTCAAAGAGGCAGACTGAATATGGAAAGATATAGGATGTATTATGCTGCGGGTGTGTATTGGCTGCTGGACCTGGAACAGACCCCGGACCGTTACAAAAAACCACTGGCAACAAATGAAATCGGTTCTAAAATATGGAGGCTTATGGAGCAGGGACTGAGTACTGAGGACATAAGCAGGAAAATAGCAATGGAGTACGAAGCTGACGAAGAAGTAATCCGTGACGATGTTAACGAATTTACCGCAAAACTGATGCAATGGCAGAGCAACGGGTGAAGCGGAAGCGGCTGATATTGTACGGATACGGTCAGAGATGAGAGATGAGGGAAGAGGGAAGAGGAAAGAGGAAAGAGGAAAGAGGAAAAATGAATGTTTTACTGATAGGCGGATCGGGTAGCCTGATTAATAACCTGATAATTAAATTCAGCAAGGAAGGACACAGGGTTTATCTTCTTACCGGTACAAGGTATACGAAGACACCATACCAGAAGGTTTTTGAACGCTACAATTTTCCATATGATTGTGCGTGCCTGAACGAGATTTTCGAGAGCATAAAGATGGATATGACCATTTTTCTGGGTGCCTATGACACCAACTATAAATGGGAGCATCCCGAAAGCGATGCGGTTCACTATTCTGCCGGAGCCATGAATATCCTTATGAGCTATGCCATGAAAAATCAGGGGAAATTTGTATATCTGTCCTCCCATGAAGTATTCAGCCAGGGTATGGACCGTGACATTGAGGAAACGGACACACCCTCACCGATAGGTGTTAAGAGCATGGTTTTTTCGCAGGTTGAAGAAATGTGCGAAAGCTACAGGCACAACAGAAATCTGGATATTATTACAATCAGACTGGACCATCTGTTTTCGGTTCCGGAAAAGAAATCGGATTGCAGGGATATCTGTACTTCGTTTTGCCTGGAGGCCTTCAACAACGGCCGTGTGACCGTAAACAAAAATCACAGATTTTCACTGCTGTACGAGACGGATGCCGTCGAATACATTTATCGTCTGTCCTGCAGCCGGGTTCATGACAGCGATGTATATCACATTTCTTCAAGTAAAGAAATAAATGAGCTTGACCTGGCGAACGATATTATCGCCAAGATGGGTGAGGGGATAAAAATCCGGGAGACTGACGGTGAAAACAATCGTGTTGTTCTTTCAAAAAAGAGATATGATTCTGAATTTGGAACGAGTGTTTTCTGTGATACAGACGGTATTATCACAAAAATACTTGCAACAATGCAGAAGAATAAGCGTGCTTTCTGGGCGGACGAGGAAAAACAGAAGTCTGTCTTCAGACGTTTGCTTGACAAGACCAACTGGTTTGTAAAGGCACTTATTCCGTTTATAGAAAATATGATAGCCTTTATTCCGTTTTTCCTTTTGAACAACAGTGCGACGGACAGCAGGTTTTTTGCAAATCTTGATTTTCTTGTTCTTTATGTTCTTTTATTTGCCATAGTTTATGGCCAGCAGCAGGCCATTTTTTCGGCTGTTCTTGCGACAGTCGGATACTGCCTGAAGGAAATGTACACGCGAAGCGGCTTTGAGGTTATGCTCGATGTCAATACCTATGTATGGATTGCGCAGCTGTTCATTTTAGGTCTTGTTGTAGGATATATGCATGACCAGATTACAAAACTTAAAAAGGAAAGTCTTGAGGAACAGGATTTCCTGAACGGCCAGCTTGGCGATATCAAGGAAATAAATTCAAGCAACGTCCGTGTAAAGGATGCACTTGAGAATCAGATTGTAAACCAGAACGACAGTGTCGGAAGAATTTATGCCATTACCTCAAAGCTTGACCAATACAGTCCGGAGGAGGTTTTGTTCTACGCGGCTGATATGCTTTCAGAGCTTGTAGACAGCAGGGATATTTCCATTTATCAGGTTGCAAACGAATTTTATGCAAGACTCTTTTCCGCAACCTCCAGAAAATCAAGGGCAATGGGAAATTCAGTCCGTTATACGGCATGGGGTGAAATGTATGAAACCCTTAAGGAACGCAAGGTTTATATAAACAGGAAAATGGACAAGAACTTCCCTATGATGGCAAATGCCGTATATAACGATAATGGCGAGATGAAGATTATCATTATGATCTGGTCACTGCCATGGGAAAGAATGACACTTGGTCAGGCAAATCAGCTGGTTGTCATCTCTGCACTTATCAATAATGCAGTAATGCGTGCCTCAAGATATCTGGATGCCCTCGAGGAAAAGAGATATTTGTGCGGAACGAGGATGCTTGAGGAGAAAGCCTTTAATGAGCTTGTTGTTGCATATCAGAATGCTGAACGTGAGGGCCTTTCGGAATGTGTTATTCTGAAAATCAGGAACTTTGACAAGTATGGAAGCAGAGAGGCAACTGCAACGGCTCTTATTTCCAAAATGCGTCAGGCAGATATTATCGGTGAACTGGAGCAGAATTCGCTTTATGTTCTTCTTGCAAATACCAGTCCCGAGGATGCGGCAACAGTTATTGAACGTTTTGAAGCCATTGGAGTTTTCAGTGATATAGTAGAGGATGGTGTGGTATGTCTTCGACCGGACAGAATAGCCTGATAATTGTGTTAGTGGTAATAAATACATTAATAGCACTCGGCTACTATTTCTGGTTTATTATCCTTAAGCATAATCAGGAGAAAAGTATTTGGATTAAGGCAGTGGTTATGATTATCTGCCCTGTGGTGGGACCGCTGTTTGTATTACTTTCATATGTTATTTTCCGTTTGTTTATGTCAGAACCGGTAGATCTTGAGGATGTTATCTTCAGTAAGGAGCATCTGAAATTTGATTCAAAGGCCGATGAGGAAAGGGAGCGCAATATGATCCCGCTGGAGGAAGCAATAACCATTTCCGACAAGGAGGACCTTCGTGCTCTTGTAATGAATATGGTCAGCAGTGATGCAACCAGGTCCCTTTCTTCCCTTACTCTGGCATTAAACAGTGAGGATTCGGAAACCTCGCACTATGCGGCTTCTGTTCTTCAGGATGCCCTGAACGATTTCCGTGCGGAGGTTGAAATTCAGTATCGCAGGATTCTGGACGGTGATGAGCAAAGAATCCGGATATGCGAATATCTGATGGATTATATGAATGATTTCCTGCTTCAGAGGGCATTTATCGAGATGGAGCAGATTAACTATGTTAACATAATGGAGGATGTCTGCGAGATTTATTTCGCAAATGCGCGGTGGACTATGTCCAGTCGGCAGTTTGAAGCAATTTCATTAAGACTGCTTGAAATCAACGATTTTGAAAAGTGTGAGAAATGGTGCCTTAGGGCAAAGGAGCAGTATCCCGATGCTCTTGGTACATATACCTGTATGCTGAAGCTGTATTTTAACAGCGGAAGAAAGCAGGATTTCTTCCATACAATAGAAATCCTTAAGAAATCGGCTATAGTCATTGACAGTGAAACGCTTGAACTGATCAGGGTGTTTGGCTGACGTATTTTTTGAGACAGGCATGAGGATTAAAATGATACTATCAAGACGAGATTTTTTCAGTATTTTATTAATGATGCTGGCACTTTTCTTCCTTTTTCAGTTTTCACAGATTGTAAAGAGTGTTGGTAATCAGTATGATGAAAATGACCATATTATGGAAAGCAATCTGAAGGCCTCCGACATTTCGGCTGCCGGGGAGGGCGAATGTGTATGGATTATCGGTGCGGAGGATGGAAAAATCATGGATTCGGCGAGCCAGTGGTGCGTGTATGCCAAGTATCGCAAGGCCTGCTTTGATTATATTCCCGAGCCCGATATGGATGGAAATGTAAAGGCAATCATTATCGATTCCAAAACCGTGGATATACAGGGTAAAACGGAAATGCTTTATGAACTTGCCAAAATGGGTGCAACGATGATTTTTGCAAATATTCCCGATCCGCAGTATATCGAGGAGGATACAAGGCTTCAGGAGCTTTTGGGAATCAATTCGATAATTGAAACAAATACGCATATAACCGGTTTTCAGATGTTCGAGGGCTTCCTTCTGGGCGGAGAGGCAGTATATAACGCAAAGACAGAGGAAGAAAAGGAACATTTTGAGGATATTGAGACCGAAATACCCTGGTATGAAACCGGTGTCGGAACAAAGACCTATGTTGTAGGCTTAATGGATGAAAATCTTGTAACGCCCTATGATTTCCCTAAAATAATATGGCGCAGCTATTACAACGGGACCTACATCTACGCCGTAAACGGTGATTACTGTGAGGGTATGATGGGAATAGGTATGTATGACAGTATGATGTATGACGTAAGTGACTATTATATTTATCCTGTTGTAAATGCCAATAATGTTATTATGGCCGATTTTCCGTATCTTTCAAATGAAAACAACGAAAAAATACGGGAAATATACAGCCGTAATGTTGAAGGCTTTCAGAAGGATATTGCATGGCCGGGTATTGTGGCCATGGCTACAAAACGCGATTTCAGCATGACCTGTTTCTTTTCGCCGAGATATGATTATTCAGGCGATTCAGAATACGGGAACGATTTGAAATTCTATCTCCAGCAGATGAAGGAAATCGGGGCCGAGGCAGGAAAATCCGTTGATTTTTGCGGAGATATCACCCTGGAGGAAAAGATAAAATCAGACAGTGAATTCTATGCAGGCGAGGACACAAAATATGAATACCGATGTGCTTATATTCACGAGTGGGATCCCGAGCTGCCCGCATTGCTCGAAAAGTACGGAACACCGGCTAAAACCATAGTTTGCGGAGTAAGAGGTGATGAGCCTGTTCTTTCCTTCTGCACAGAGGATACTACCTTGCAGTATGCCACAAACAGCGCGGATAACTATACCTTTAAAAATTCGCTTCTGTACAGGAGTCTTCTTACCTCAATCGGTTATTCAAATGTCCTTATCGATGCGAAGACGGTAATATGGCCTGAAAAGGAAGAGGATGAGTGGCAGAACTATTTCGATAATGTATATAGCTTTATGACCACCTACTGGACAGATGATAACGGCTTTGACGATACGACGATTTCGGAAAGCGATTACAGAATAAGGAATATGCTGGCCGTAAAATATTCTTCGGAAAGAACGGAACATAAAATCAGTCTGAACACTGAAAATGTGGATGAATCCTGGTTTATCCTCCGTACACACGAGGAGGAAGTGGAATCCGTTGAAAACGGAGATTTTACACAGATAGAGGAGGATGCTTATCTTATCCATGCCTATAAGGGTACGACGGGCATCGTGCTTAGGGATTCTGAAGAAATAATCAGATATTAAGGAAGCTTGAACAGTATCTTTGACGATTTGTATTTATGAGAGGATAATTGAATTAGGAGGTTGCAGATGAAAATCTGTATTGTGGCGGAGGGATGTTATCCCTACGTGATAGGAGGTGTATCCGGATGGGTACACAGTATGATAAAGGCGTTTCCCGAGCATGAATTTGTGATTCTGTCTATAATTTCGGACAGAAAGGAAAGCGGACAGTTTGCATATGAGCTGCCTGAAAATGTAACTCAGGTTTATGAGGCATACCTTAATGATAGCGACTGGGGCAAAAGACCGAAGGAGGGAAAACGTACCAAATTAAACGGAAGGCAGTACCGTGCACTCAGAAGTATAGTAATGAACGAAAAACCCGAATGGAAAACACTTTTTGAGATGTTTGACAGAAGCAATTTTTCTGTGGACGATCTGCTGATGGGTGCGGATTTCCTTCATATAGTCGAGGAATATTATCATAAGAAATACATGCAGATAAATTACTCGGATTTCCTTTGGACCATGAGGTCGATTTATCTCCCCCTGTTTCTTATCATGAAAACACCTATCCCGAAGGCGGATGTTTATCACTGTGTTGCAACAGGGTATGCAGGTGTTTTTGGCGGAAAGGCAAAGTATCTTTACGGAAGCGGGCTGATAGTATCCGAGCACGGAATTTATGCCCGTGAGCGTGAGGAGGAGCTTATAAAGGCCTCCTGGGTTGCGGGAATCTATAAGGATATCTGGATTGACCAGTTCAGAAAGATGTCGATGCTTGCATATGAACAGGCGGATGTGGTAACAGCACTTTTTTCACATGCAAGGGAGCTTCAGATTGAGCTTGGATGTAATGAGGAGAAAATCCGGATTGTTGCAAACGGTATAGATTATCACCGTTTTGAGAACCTTCCCGGAAAACCTGAGGATGAGAAGGACTATATTAATATAGGGGCTGTTGTGCGTGTTGCGCCTATTAAGGATATTAAATCCATGATAAGGGCATATGCGTTTGCAAAAAAGAAATGTCCGAGGCTCAGGCTCTGGATAATGGGTCCGACGGAGGAAGAGGAGCAGTACGCGAAGGAATGCTTTGATATAGTTGATGCCATGCAGCTGGAGGATGTTATCTTTACAGGCAGGGTTGATGTTACGGAATATCTCGGAAAAATGGATTTCATGTTACTTACCAGTATCAGTGAAGGCCAGCCGCTTACAATAATTGAGGGTTTTGCGGCTAAGAAGCCCTGCATAGCTACAGATGTAGGCAACTGCCGCGGACTTATTTACGGCGAGGAGGGAGACGATCTCGGCGCGGCAGGAATAGTAACTCATATAATGAACATAGAGGAACTGGCGGAAGCCATGGCCGAATTGGCCAACAATCCCGAAAAATGCCGTGCAATGGGAGAAATCGGATATAAGCGCATGCTTAACAAATACCAGATCGGTCAGATGCATGACACCTATAGTATGATTTATTCCGAGGCAGGCGAAACCGTTAATAAGGAGAAGGGAGGAGTGGCAAAGCAATGGCAGGCATAGGCGTAAAACTTAATCGAATCTATAGTAAAAATACAATTACAACCAACATTGTCGGGTTTGGTTACAGTACTGCCATTACCATTGCTCCTATGTTTCTTGTTATCGGGGCAGTAATGCTGATGCAGCTTCTGCTTGGATATTCGGAACTGAATTATTATACCCGTGAGCTTTATGCCTGTACTGTACTGTATATCTTCATTTTCGGCCTTTTGTCGGCATCACCCTTCAATGCGGTGCTTTCAAAGTATATGTCCGATATTATCTATGAGGAACATTATGAGGATATCATGCCCTGCTTTTACATCGGGCTGCTTCTGAACCTTTCGTTAAGTACGCTTCTTGGAGTTCCCTTCTGTATTTGGGAACTTCTGGTAGGGCATGTACCGATTTCGTTTGTGTTTATCGGATATTTGGGCTATATTGCACTTGTAGTTGTATTTTATTCAATGCTGTATCTGTCAATCTGTAAGGACTATGCCAAGATATCATTGTATTTCCTTATCGGAATGCTTGTAACGGTGCTTCTTTCATTGCTTCTTTGCAAGGTGTTCGGTGTAGAGATAACTTATTCCATGCTGATTTCGCTGGATGTCGGTTTTGTTCTGATAGGCTGTCTTGAATATGCGCTGATACGAAGCTATTTCCGTGAAAACAGCGGACGCTACCGTGCAGTGCTCAGATACTTCAGAAGATTCGGAAGACTTGTAATTACCAATTTTCTGTATACACTCGGTCTTTATATCCACAACTTTGTATTCTGGACAACAGACCTTAGGATGGTTGTTGCGGATACCTTCGTATGTGCGCCTTCCTATGACCTGGCGACCTGTATAGCCATGTTTACGAATATTTCAGCAAGCGTCATCCTCATTTCCAGAATGGAAATGAATTTCCATGACCGATACAGAAAGTATTCGGAGGCAGTAATCGGCGGGCGAGGTATGGATATCCTGAACGCAAAGACCAGAATGTTTGACCAGCTGAAGACTGAGGTCATGAATCTGGTGCGTATTCAGTTTATTGTGACAGTTGTCGTATACCTTTTGTGCATAATTTTTATGCCGCAGTTTGGCTTCGGAGGCATAGTGCTTCAGATATATCCCTGCCTGGCAGTCGGGTATTTTATTCTGTTTCTGATGTATTCGCTGATAATTTTCCTATACTACTTCAACGATATGAGAGGCTCGGTATTAACGGCCTTCAGCTTCTGCGCTGCAACCTTTGCAGGGGCAATGGTTTCAAAGGAATTTACACCAATCTGGTATGGAACAGGTCTGATTTTCGGCGCCTTTGTCGGATTTACGGTGGCCTATTTCAGACTCCGTTATACCGAAAAGAATCTGGATGTTCATATCTTCTGTAACGGAACAATACTTGAAAAGGGCGAGGGAAGAATGCCGTCAAATATTGTATATGACAGGGATATTCCCTCCATGGGCAGAAAAAAGGAAACAAACAGGCAGGGAAAGGATATTACCTTCAGAACCGATTCCTACGAAGCCTTTGAAAAGAAAAAGGCAGCTGTCACCCCTGAATTTACGGATGATATGGTGGGTGCGGTTGCAAATGCCGGTGAGAACGGAAATATTGAACAGTTTGACGGCCGTGAGGTAAGGGAGCTTTCTCATGATGCATTGAAGAATGCTTCGGAGCAGCCGTTGGCGGAAACACAGGAGGCAGGTAAAACCTGATTTCTGAAGAAAGGCAGATACAGATATGTATGGTTGGATTCTACAGATAATTGTTATACTGATAGGTCTTGGTATACTGACACTGGCTATAGTCATGCTTGCACGCAAGAAGCTTGAGGCCAATGCCTGTGTGACATGGGGCTTTGTTGCGGCCATGATGATTGTTGCGGGAATAATTCTGCGTCCTGACGGCTGGATACAATATCTGAGCCCGGCCGGAATGGTGCTGATATTGCTTGTGGCGATATGTTTTTTTGCAGGAATGTTCAGAATAAGCTCGGCACTTTCTTTTGAAGTACGTAAAACAAACGAATTGGCCATGCAGGTGTCACTTCAGAACCATGAGATTGAAATCCTGCAGAACAGGGTTGAAGAATTAGAGAAACAGCTTGAAACAGCCGGGGCTGATGCAGTAAAAAAGCCTGTGTCGGTTCCGTGAAAAGGTAAATGTTTATATGTATATGTGTGAAGAGGTGCTCAGGTGAAGAAAATTCTCTTTGTCATGAATACCATGGGGCATGCAGGCGCTGAAATGGCACTGATTGAGCTTCTAAAAAAAATTGATGTTTCAAAATATGATATTTCCCTTTTTGTGGTTACCGGCCAGGGAGAGATGGTTTCACGTCTGCCAAATGGTGTGAAGCTGTTAAATAAAACATATAACGATTCGCCGGTTTTAAACAGCGAAGGACGAAAATATCTGAGAAAAACCGTATTGCGGTCTCTTTTCAGACGTGCAAATGTCCTTCGCTTATTTCCGTATTTAGTATTAAATTTTTGCAGAATGCTGATTAAAGGAAGGATAAAGGTCGATAAATTACTTTGGAGGGTACTGTCTGACGGCGCAGACCGTATCGAAGAAAACTTTGATCTTGCAGTGGCTTATTTGGAGGGGGCGTCAGCCTACTATGTGACTGACCATGTCAAGGCAGATAAAAAGGCTGCGTTTATTCATGTGGACTATGATATGGCAGGTTATACCGGACATCTGGACCGGGACTGTTATCTTCAATTTGATAATATTTTTGCGGTATCTGAAGCCGTAAGACAGTCATTCCTTCTTCATTATCCGGCATGTGCGGAGAAAACAGCGGTTTTCAGAAATATTGTTGATGCGGATGCAATCAGGGAAAAATCATTTCTTGACGGCGGCTTTAAGGATTCCTGTCAGGTATTGAGGGTACTGACAGTTGGCAGGCTTACGGAGCCAAAAGGGCTTGATGTGTCAATTAATGCCTGCCGGAGGCTGATAGATTCAGGCGAAAACTTCAGATGGTATGTTCTTGGCGAGGGGGACCAGCGTGCCCTGCTTGAAAAATACATTCATGAAGCAGGAATGGAGAGATATTTTATATTACTTGGCGCTGATGATAATCCATATACCTATATGAGACAGGCTGATATATATGTACAGTGCAGCCGGTACGAGGGAAGCGGAATTGCCCTTAGGGAGGCACAGATTCTGGGAAAACCTGTTCTGGCCACAAACAGAGGCGGATTGGTTGAGCAGGTCAAGGACGGGGAAAATGGCCTGCTGTGTGAATTTTCAGAGGAGGCAATAGCTGATAAGCTGAAAATTCTGCTTCATGATGAGGAAATGAGAAAAAAGCTCGGTACTGAGGCAGTTAATTCATATATGAAAAGCGAAAAGGATATTGATTTATTTTTTGCGTTATTATGATTTGAGGATGTTTGATAATCACTCATTTTGAGATAACTGATTTCAGACCGGAAAGGAGGCAATATGAATAAGCCGAAGAAGAATTTGCTTATTATTATTCCCGCATACAATGAGGGAAAGACGATAGGCACGCTTCTGGAGCAGTTAAGTGCTTCTGAAATTGCGGATATAGCGGATATTCTGGTTATGAATGATGCATCCTCGGATGATACGGCACAGGTGGTTAGCAACCATGGTGCCGCTGTAGTTACCCATGTTTTTAATTTGGGCTATGGGAGCGGACTTCAGGTCGGTTATAAATATGCTGTCAGGAAAGGATATAAATATGTTATCCAGATGGATGCGGACGGACAGCATGATGTTTGCAATGTGATGAAATTGTATGAGAAGATTTCGACAAAGGATGAGAACGGAAATCCCCCCGATATTGTTATAGGTTCAAGATATTTGGAGGGAAGCGCCGAGTACAATCCGGGAGCTGTAAAAAGGATTGCATACGGGATTTTCCGGGGAATGATAAAAATGTTCACCGGAAAGCGTATAAGCGATCCGACCTCAGGCCTTCAGGCGTTAAACCGGAAGGCGTTCGGATTTTATTCACGGTATGCAAATTTTGATGACAGATATCCGGATGCAAACATGATTCTCCAGATGCTTCTGCTTGGCTGTAAAATAGAGGAAATTCCTGCTGTTATGCACTATAGGAATGCGGGAAAAAGCATGCATTCCGGAATAATTAAACCTTTTTTGTATATGTTCAGAATGACGTATTCTATTGTTGCTGTCTGGCTTATGGTAAAAGTATATCACGGAGGTAAGGAGATAGATGACCCGGTTGTTTCATAAAATGATGGACAAAGGACATTTTATTCCCGCTGAATTTAAGGAGACCTTGATTAATCTTAGCAATCCGTGCAGGGGTTGGTATAGGATGTTCAGCTTCACAATAGAGAATGAGCCTGATTTACGAACCATAGACGGTCTTCCGGATTATGGGGACAGCATGGTACAGGTTGTCATCGATATTGGGGCACTGAAAAAGGAAAGTCTGCAGGAAACACATTTGAAACGGATAGATAAGATTATCAGGTATTTCAATGAAAAAGGCAAGGATCTTATAGTTCGTATTGTGTATGACCATGTCGGAAAGGCAGCAGAACGTGAGCCTGCTTTTTTTAACCAGGTTATGGATCATGCCGGGCAGGTTTCGGAAATACTAAAAAGATATCCGAACGAGATTTTCATATATCAGGGACTTTTGGTAGGAAACTGGGGAGAGATGCATTCCTCAAGGTTTGTGGATGACGAACGCTTCCGTCAGCTGTCCGGGATTATAGAAAAGGGCTGCGGCAGGGAGCAGTTTATGGCAGTCAGAAGACCGGTCCAATGGCGTACGATACGCAGGCTGAATGTGGACGGAACAGACCCTAAGCCTAAAAATATCGGTCTGTTTAATGATGGAATGTTTGGGTCTGAAACCGATCTCGGGACCTATTTTCAGGGTGAACGGAGGGAAAACGGCTGGAGTCATGCCTGGGGCAGGGAGGCCGAGCTTGCCTTTCAGGAGGAGCTTTGTTCGTATGTCCCGAACGGCGGGGAAGCGCTTTTTGATGAACAGTTTATTAAAAATTCTGACCGGACACGTTTTGTTGAAGAATTATCACGTATGCATGTGACTTATCTTAACAGGGAGCATGATATCAGACTGATGGAACACTGGCGGAAGACGATTTATAAGGGACGCGATATTTGGAACGGAAACAGTCTTTTTACATATATCGGTGCACATCTGGGCTATCGTTTTATGGTGACGAAGGCTGAAATGAACAGAACCGTATCGGGTGAATACCGGCTGGATATTACCATAGCGAATAAGGGCTTTGCCGGAATTTACAGAAATTGCGGAATGACGCTTGAATATGAGGGAGCAGACGGTCACAAAGCAGTGCAGATTGATTATGATCTTCGATGCCTGAAGCCCGGGAAGCAGGAGACCTTAAGTGTGAATTTTGCACCTGTAAACGGTGAAATATATCTTGCGGTGAAACAGATATGTGACGGGAAGCGGATATTCTTTGCCAATACCGATGTAAGCGATGGTAAGGTCAGGATTGGTACGTTTATGTGAAAATGATTTAAGTTTGTGAGGTTTAAATTTTGGAAGGGTTATATTGGACAGTAGAATTTTTTAGAGTGGCATTTGCGTATATGTTCATACTGTTTGTCTGGCCCTCGGTTGTTTTCAGGAAGCATCTGAAGACCAGGAGCAGAACATACAGATTTGCCTTTTGTGCTGTCATAATGGTGGTACTTGTCAATACGGCCGTAATCGGTCTTGGTCTTCTTCATATCCTTAACAATTGGACGGTAAGGCTTTTGTTCTGGGGAATCCTGTTGGTCAGCATTCTTAAAAGCGTGAAGATATCTGAACAAAACAGGAAACGTTTTAGGAATTTCTTTAACGGAACCTATGGATATAAGTCTATGCTTTATGATGTTCGGGGCTTTTTGCATAAAAAAATAAAGCAGATATGGAATGCGTTCCTTGACTTTATGAAGGGACACTGGTTTGAGTATATTCTTCTTGCGGTACTTGTTTTATTTGGCGTAATTTATTTTTCCACCGGTGTATTCCATGACCAGTCCTATGGTTTTGGTGATATGTATCCCCATCATTCGTGGATTTATGACCTGTCCAGAGGTATTATTTTTTCAGACGGTGTATATCCTGAAGGAATGCACTGCTTTGTATATTGCGAGAATATTCTGTTTGGGATAGAAATGTATAATTGTCTCCTGTTTACGGCAGGAATTCATTCATCTGTTATCCTGGTTTCAATGTTTATATTTTTTAGGGAGCTGTTTATCTGGAAATATTCGCCGTATCTTTTACTGACTTTGTTTCTGATTGTAGATTTAAAGTGCGGTTATGCTGTTACCTGTCAGTCAAGGTGGCAATGGACTATGCCTCAGGAATTCGGATTTCCGGCATTGTTTTTGTGCGCAGCCTACCTGATAAGATTTTTACGTGAAAAATCAATAGAGGTTCTTGTTGCAAAGGAAAATAAAAATGCAACGGGAACGGAGACCACTGCAGAAAAGACGGCAGAACTGCCTGATTTATCAACAGAAAAAATAAACAATACGGAAAATGAAAAAAGTGATAATACACTCGGACGGTCAGCAAAGCTACGCGGCTTTATTGGAAGGACATTGGGAAAATTAAAAAAGCCGCTGTTTCTTCGTGAAGACAATCTGTTTATTTTTACCATGAGCCTTGCCGCCACCCTGATTTGTCACTTCTATACCACAATACTTGCTTTTGCGGTATGCATCTGCATTGTTTTGTTTATGCTGAAAAGTGTTTTCTCACGTCGCTTCATACCTCTCTGCGTCGCATGTTTTTGCGGAATAATGATAGCGTTTATGCCGATGTTAGGAGCCTTTGCGGAGGGTATCCCGCCTCAGGGTTCGCTCGTATGGGCTATGAAGATTATGGGTATCCCTATCTGGGATGACGAAGGAAATCTGAACACAGGCGATTCTGAACTGCTCGAGGATGCAGACGATGGACAGATTCCGGAAAATAATCCGGAGGATGAAGCACGGGACAACCTGCCTGAAGAAGATAACCGCTCAACAGGCGAAAAAATACGTGATTTTGTTTTGGGATTTCCGGAGCTTGCAGCAGAAAAGTGGAATATATTGTATGAGAGCGGTTTCGTAACCTTAAATGGTGAGGAACGGACAGCTCTGTTCCTTGTTGCAGCGCTGATTTCAATGCTGCTGTGGATGTTTATCTCACTATACAGACTTATTTATTACCGGATCATCAATAAACAGGAGAATACTGAACGGCACAGATATGTGGGGTATCCTGCATTAGCGGCAATGGCAATACTCTTTCCTGCAATGTATTGTGCACAGGCAATCGGCCTGCCATATTTGATTGAATGGTACAGGGTATGTGTTTTTGCACAAATGGCTTCACTTGGTACGCTTATTGTGCCCTTTGATTTTATTGCTTCAAAGCTGGTCAGGGAAAAGGACAATGTATATGTCCGTGCGACAGTAGTAACTCTGGTTATCGGATTCTACACTATTGTCAGGGTAGCAGGGATTTTCCGCGGATATCTGATGTTCGAGCTTACAAGATATAATTGCGCTGTAAATGTTACGAGATCAATTATGAAGGATATGGCCGGAAATGATAATTTCACTATTATTTCCACGACAGATGAGTATTATCAGCAGATTGAGCATGGTTTCCATGAGGAGATAATCAATTTTGTAAATGAATCACAGGAGGAGGGCTATACGCTTCCTTCACAATATTTGTTTATTTATGTTGAAAAGAATGTAATGGCCAGGGCACAGTATCATTTATTTACCGGTCCTGACTGGCTTGCAGATAAAAAATATCGCGACTTCTATGGGAATGATGCTACTCAATGTCCCGATATATTACGCAGTACCATAAGGGAAGATCTTTCAACGGTATATTTCGGTAAATTCCCGCTGTCATCAAATGTATACAATACTCATTGGCAAAGGACAATATTGATGTCAAAGCTTTATGTATGGTGTCAGAAATTCAATGCGATGTATCCGAATGAGCTTCGTGTATATTATGAGGATGAGAATTTTGTATGCTATTATCTGATTCAGAATCCTCGGAATCTTTATGACCTTTCGGTATTTGATCAGAAGGTTATGGTACCTCCTGAGGATTATAAGGATCCTATATGGCCTGAGGATGCTTTTGCTAAAGAAGCTGAAGCTGTGGAAGGATGACCCTCCACAGCTTCAGATATGGTTTTTAATGGAACTGTATTTTTTACACATCCATCCAAGCAATGCGGGTGAAATCCTGAATATCGCTATGGACAGTTTAATGAACATATTGTTTCGGCTTGCGGTTTTCCTGTATATATTAAACGTATTAACAGTAGTATTCCAGGCCTCGGGATGTTTTTTCCTTCCGAATTGTGATATTTTGCCCAAAAGGAATGAACAGTATTCAATGATGCAGCTATGTGCCAGCCCAAGGTGTTCAGGATGGTCTGCCTCTATATATTTTATGATTTCGAGATATGCATCCAGTCCGTCCATATGAGTGCTGATTTTATGGTCAAAGGTTATGCTGTTATCATGAATTATATAATTGTACAGGGGAATGTCTATTATTACAAGGACATTTAAGCGGCTTAAAAGGTGTGGAAGGATAAAAATATCCTCATAGTATCGTCCGACATTATATGAGGCATTAGTGAATATGTCGCGTGAAAAGAGCTTCTGCCATGAATGATTATGGTTCCGCCCCTCAGAAAGAGAGTATTGGATGATTGCTTCTTTATCCTGCAGTATCTGCTCAGTAACATGGATTTGCGTCTGTTTTTTGCCGCTTTTTTTATAATATCCGCACATACAGATAGAGCCGTCTTTATCAATTGCATGAGACAGAAGCGTTTCAACGGCATTATCCTGAATTGTATCGTCACTGTCAACAAAATAGATCCATTTACCGCCTGCTTTGGAAATTCCGGTATTACGGGCTGCCGATATTCCGCCGTTTTGCCGGTGTACGACTGTGATGCGCGAATCCATTGCGGCGTATCTGTCGATTATTTCAGGGCTTTGGTCGGTTGAACCATCGTCTACAAGAATTATTTCAAGATTTTTATAGGTCTGGTTGATTATTGAATCTATACAGCTGCCGATTTGATTCTCACTGTTATAGATTGGTACAATTACTGAAACAAGGCTGTTGGATGTCATTTTAATCCTCATGCCGCGAGTTTTACGAGTGGCTAATGGATACAATTTGAGGAGCTCGCGACTCAAATTGATGTGTGAAAAATTTGCATATATGATTTTTCACACTGATTTCCATATTGCGGGTATATCGGATAAAAAACTAAATATTGCGGGTGTAACGGCCACAACATAACAGATAATAGCATAATTCGGGATGCGTGTAAATAGGTGTATGAAAAAGCAGATGTATTGTGATTAGGGAGAATTATAGAAAATGCAATCGGAAAGAGTGACAAATTCAATAAGAAATATGGCAACCGGAATTGTAAGCAAGTTGCTTGATTTTGTTTACCCTTTTATCATCAATACCATAATTATAAAAACTCTTGGTATAGAATATCTGGGATTGAATTCACTTTTTGCATCCGTTCTTCAGGTTCTGTCTGCTGCGGAGCTTGGCGTTGGTGCAGCCCTTGTGTATAGTATGTATGAGCCGATGGCAAATGGAAATACAGAAAAAATCTGTTACCTTCTTCGACTTTACCGCAGGGTGTATCTGATTATCGGAGCCGTTGTGCTTGTTCTTGGCGTTGCCTGTATTCCCGTTCTTCCGTTATTGATAAAAAAGGATATCCCGGAGAATCTGAATATCTACCTGCTTTTTATTTTCAGCCTGCTGGATTCCGTAGCAGGTTATTTCCTGTTCGCATACCGTTCTTCGCTTCTTCAGGCGGAGCAGAGAATAGACATAATAAATAAAATAACAATACTTGTTAATTTCCTTCTCAATACGGCAAAAATCATCGTGCTGATATGCTTTAAAAATTATTATCTGTTATGTCTGCTTGTTCCATGCTTTACGGTTGTCAATAATATCATTACATTTGTGGTAACAAGAAGGCGTTATCCGGGGTATAACTGTGTGGGGAGCGTGCCGAAAAAGGAAATAAATGATCTGAAAAGCAGGATTTTTGGCCTTTCACTTAATAAAATATGCAGTGTCCTCTGTAATGCCTTTGACACGATTGTTATTTCCGGATTTTTAGGTTTAACCATTCTGGGAAAATATAACAGCTATAATTATGTAATGAATGCGCTGGCCCTGATTCTGATGATTATTATGCAATCAATGGAGCCAAGCATCGGAAATTCAATTGTAAAAGAGTCACAGGAAAAGAATTTTGAGGATTTTTCCGTTTTACAGTTTGGTTTCGGATGGTTAATCGGCTGGATGAGTGTCTGCCTTTTGTGTCTGTATCAGCCATTTATTTATGTGTGGCTGGGAGAAGCTTATTATCTGGATGATTCAATTGTGATAGCCTTAAGTATATTCCTGTATATGGTTAAAATCAGTGATGTGTTTATGCTTTACAGACAGGCTGCCGGGATATGGGCACATGACAGGATACGCCCCATTCTGGAAACGGTATTGAATCTTGTGTTGAATATAGTATTTGTAAAATATTTCGGTGTGGCGGGTGTCGTTGTTTCGACTATACTGACTGCAGGCTGCATAAGACTGGTTTGGGGATCGTTCTTCCTTTTCAGGGAGTATTTTACCGAATACAGCCATCGCCGTTTCTTATTGCGTATGCTATATTATCTGGCGGTAACCGGTGCAGCGGCAGTATTGACCTATTGGGTTTGCGGTTTTATTACTCATTATGGAATAGGGTGTCTCTTTATTCGGGCTGCTATATGCATTATTCTGCCGAATACTGTTTTTGCGGCAGCCTACTTTAAGCTGCCGGAATTCAGAAAGCTGTTCGTACGTCTGTCCGGTCTGCTAAAGGGTAAAGGACAGAAAAGAAGATAACCTTTTAAACCAGTATTTTTGTAAATACTTTGAAAAGAGACGGAAAAACAAGGTATAAGCGGAGAGCAAGACGGTAAATCCGCTCTGAGGAATTTTCCCTTAAAAAAGAACGTATATGAGCTTTGCGTGTTTTCCGATATTTCTTAAAGTCCTTGTTTGGCAGGAGAACGGCCTCTGTCATGACCAGCGTGAGAATTCCCTTGGTATACCATGTTGCAGCCTTTTTTCGACCGGACAAAGAGACCTTTGCGGCGTAATCGAATACCAGGCGGTCTGCCATAAGTTCATCGGCGTGCATTTCCTTCAGAAGCCTCTCCGAATGGAATCTGTTTTGTGAAAGACTGCCGGGATTGATGTAGTAGTTGTAGCCCTGATAGTCCAGGTAAGTGATGGATTCGGCATCGGTCAGAACTTGCAACATGAATACAGTATCTTCACCGTAGGAAATTGAAGGAAACTGCTTATCCTGAAGCAGCTCTTTTTTGAAAAGCTTGCCCCATACGGAAAAATGGATATTATAGTCATCAGAAAAATATAATTCACGGATATTCTCCTGACCGTAAACGGTTTGTGGAGCTACCGAAGCGTGAGAATCCTTTATTTGCGTATCAGAACAGGATGTATAGTCGGCAGCGATAATATCGGAACCGGTTTGGACCATGGAGTCATATAGCTTAGAAAGGAAATCCGGTTCAATCCAGTCATCAGAATCCAGAAAACAGATAAATTCGCCCTGTGCAGCTTTTAATCCGGCATTTCTGGCGGCGCTTACGCCCGAATTGGTCTGATGGAGTACACGGATATGTGAATTGCCGGAACAGAAGTCATCACACATGGTGGGGCATTTATCAGGTGATCCGTCATCAATAAGGATTGCTTCGTAATCACTGTAGGTCTGGCTGAGTATGCTGTTTACACAACGGGTCAGGTATTGTTCTGATTTATATACCGGAATAATAATGCTGATCATTTATTCGCTACAGTCTGAAGCTGAGTTTTCAGCCTGTTTCCTCCCTGATAAAGTATTTAATGGTATTTTACTATTTTTTGACCGAATTTACAATTATTTTTACTGTTGTTACCAAATAATGAGGTGTGTCGTATGCAGAAAGAATTTTTAGCCTTATTAAAGCTTTTAAAAATATCAATATCTCCGGATGCGGATACTTCGAACCGGATGCCGCGGCTGAATGGGAAAATTCTTGAGTCAGAGGGCTTTAACTGGATTGAATTTGAAAAGCATGCGGAGGCTCATAGCGTAACAAGCCTGATATATGACCTGATTCGGGAAATTGGGACGGCTCCGGATTATATACTGTCTGAAATGGGAAAACAGGCGCGCGGAGTATGTCTGTACAACTACCGTTTTCTGATGGTGAGCCGGAATATAGTAAACCGGATGGAGAAGGCCGGGATAGGCTGCTGTGTTTTGAAGGGAGCTGTTACGGCAGGCTTTTATCCCGTACCTGCCTTAAGGAAGGCCGGAGATATAGATATTCTCCTTCCTGATGAGGATAAGTCTGAGGAGGCTCTGGGTATATTTAAGGAGCTTGGCTTCCTTCCGAAGGAGGAGCAGCTGACAAATCATCATATTGAGCTTGAAAATGAGGAGCATATTGTTGTTGAGCTTCATACCATGCTTACGGAGCCCTTTGACAACAATAAAATAAACCATTATCTTGAGCGGCTTATTCCCGTCTGCGGACGTCATATAATTACGTCAGAGGTAATGGGTGTCGAGCTTCCGATGCTTGATTACGCTTTTCATGCTTATGAGCTGCTTCTGCATATGCTACAGCATTATCTCCGCTCCGGCTTTGGACTGAAGCTTCTTTGCGACTGGGTTGTTTTTTGGAACAGTGTGTGTGGGAGCAGGGAAGAGGATGACGGTTCAAACAGCCAGACAGGTGAAAATGCGGGGAAAATAAAGCAGACGGAAATTTCGGTTCAGCAGAAGCGTTATCTGAGACTTGTGAAGGATAGCGGCCTGAAGGGCTTTTCCGATATGATTACCGCGGTGTGCGTAAGATATTTGGGACTGAAATATTCCGGCGTCAAATGGATGCAGCTGAACCCAAAGCTTCTTCGCTGCCTTAAAAATATGGCCGGTTTTGAAAGAAATTTACCGAAAAATACTTTGGGTTTATGTCAGGATTATCCGGAGGATGATATTGATGAGTTTTTAAATGAAATTCTTGAAGCAGGAGAATTTGGAAAATCCTCCGAGGGACGTATGGTTGCACTTCGGGGTTCGGGAATCCCGGCCTACTTCAGGGAATTCCATCATCAGATGAAGCTGAATTTCCCGGTTGCCGGAAAAATTTTTATTATCTGGCCGGTATTGTGGGGGATAACTCTTGTGCGTTTTCTAAAAAACAACAGGAAATACAGGAAGGGTGTTCCTGTAAATCAGATTATGAAAAATGCGGGAGACAGGGGACGTATAGTAAAAAAGTTAAATTTGTTTAAGTAAAATATAAGTTATAAATCGAAAATTTAATTAAGTTTTGAATATGCTGTTAACTTTTGCCATCAATTATCCGACATAACGGTTGAAAGGATTTATTGGCGGTATATTGGCAGTGCAAGATAATCACTTGACGTGCCAATATATTAGGGGTATAATCTTGACATTAAATTTCTGGCTCAGGCGAACCGGCCTGATTGGAGGTTGATGATATATGAAGGCATATGAAAAACCGATTATTATATTAAATGAGGAACTTGCGGAAGGAGTCTATGCTACAGGACTTAGTGGTGGCAACCCTGAAGGAGACTGCTGGGTATGGTGGATAAACAGTACAGAACGTCAATATCAGGAACCGACGCAATATTATACTCCCACGGATAATAATGTTGCAACCCGAATTCATGGTGAGCATCTTGCACAGCAGCATATTACACTTGCCTGCAAGCTTGTTATCCCACTCGTGGCACCGGCAGACTATGTGGATTTTGATGAGGTACAGCACTGTGGACGCGGCCAGAGTGTATCAATGGGTGATACAGTAACGGGAAAGAAGGTTGAGCTTTCCGCAGATGGATTGACCATCACCCTTACAAGATATAATCATGGAAATGCATACGGCGTAAAGGATGAGACAGACCCTATTGTAAAGACATATTCCCTGAACGCCGATGCTTATTTGAGCAATCCTGACAGCTGGATGTGGATTTGTACGAAGACCACGAATGTTCAGGGTGGCGGTGCAGACGGTCATTGATTATAATTTGAGTTGCAGCTATATCGAAAGGCTGCCCCCATGAAAACACATGGGGGCTTTTGCATTTTAGGGGGCATATGGGAAAGGGTACATTGATAGGACGTCTGAAAAAGGGAGAATTCAGGGACCTGATTGGCAATTTTATCTGGGTCCTGAAGGGTGCCCGTAAATACTGGAAAGAAATGATACTCCTTACCGTTTTTGGCATGTCAGGGGTTCTGGTAAGCATCATCCAGAGCTTTGTGTCAAGAGATATGGTAGATATCATTACCGGTCAGAGCGCAGGGAAAATGATTTTTACATTTATCCTGCTTATTTCCGTTGCTCTTTTCAGCTCTGTCATTACACAGCTTTCAACATATCTGAATGTGAAGATTGTGCTGAAGGTTGAAATGGATATAAAGGCTGATGTATATGCAAAAATAATGAAAAGTGAGTGGGAGGAGCTTTCGCAGTTCCATACCGGAGACCTTGCCGTAAGGTGGTCGGGAGACTGCTCCACGCTTGCAAGTGCAATGCTTACCTTTATTCCGAACTGTATTACCCTGGTCTTCCGGTTTTTCAGTGCGCTGATAATCATGCTTCAGAACGACTGGACCTTTGCGGTCATTTCCTTTGTGAGTATGCCTATAAGCATGCTTATTTCCAGGAATATGATGGTGAAAATGCGTAAGAACAATATGTCCGGTGCGGAAATAAACGCAAAAATGTCAGGCTTCAACCAGGAATCCTTTTCCAATATCCAGCTGCTGAAGTCGTTTAATCTTGTGCCCGGGTATATAAAGAAGCTTCATAAGCTTCAGGGGGAGTATATCCGGTTCAGACTTAAAACACAGAAATCGTCAATTATCATGTCTCTTATAATGGTGCTGACGAGCCTTGTTGTATCCTACGTCTCCTATGGCTGGGGAATATACAGAATCTGGAGCGGCGCAATAACCTATGGTACGATGACACTTTTTGTAGGTATGTCATCATCACTTTCAAGCTCGCTGAATTCAATTGTGTCACTTATACCTCAGGTGGTTTCGATTTCGACCGCTGCAGCGAGGGTAATAGAAATATCCGAGCTTCCCAAGGAGGATTACAGCAATCAGGCTGAGGTTGAAGCTTTTGCCGCAAGGTATGAAAAGGAAGGCTTTGCCATTAATATTGACGGTATTGACTATACCTACCGGAATGGTACCGAGGTATTTGAAAATGCAACGATATATGCCAAACCACATGAAATAGTGGCTCTTGTCGGGCCCTCGGGCGAGGGTAAAACTACCATGATGAGGGTTGTTCTTTCTCTTGTCAGACCGCAGGGCGGCGAGAAGTATGTGGAGGCAAAGAATGAAAAAATAGTTCTGAATGCAGCCGCAAGACAGCTGTTTTCGTATGTTCCGCAGGGAAATACGATGTTTAGCGGGACTATTGCCGAAAATATGAGGGATGTGTGTCCCAAGGCCACGGACGAGGATATTAAAAAGGCTCTGGAAATGGCCTGTGCATGGGAGTTCGTCGGGCGTCTTCCGGACGGAATAAACAGTATGGTTCAGGAGCGTGGCGGCGGCTTTTCGGAGGGACAGGCACAGCGTCTCTCCATCGCAAGGGCATTACTCTGCAAAAAGCCTATCCTGCTGCTGGACGAGGCCACCTCGGCACTGGATGTCAGGACGGAAAAGAGACTGCTTCGGAATATTGTTGGGGACAATTATCCGCGCACCTGTCTTGTCACAACCCACAGAATGTCTGTCCTTAACATATGCAGCCGTGTTTATGAAATACGGGAAAAGGGCTGCCATGAGATGACAGAGGAGGAAATTGAAGAACTGAAGAACGTCTGAAAGAAATTTAAGATTAAAAAATGTTTTTTACGTCTCTTCAGGCTTTACAATTTTCATCTATCCAGGCTTTAATTACCCTTGCTGCTTCAGGCTCCGGCGTACAGCAAAGCCGGCAGATCGGGATTTTTTCCTCAAGCCTGTTTATGCCCTCGAGGGCTTTATCCAGCATTGGCTCCGTCCACATGGGGGAAATAAGTCTGTTAAGCGTGAAAATATGTTTCCGGTCCTTTGTTAATTCCTCGCATCGGTTAAAGGGAGCCTGCTTTAAAAATACAATTCCGCCAAGCTCATGCTCAAGCGCATCGAATATACCGGAGGTACCGCACCAGGGTGTCCCGGAGATTGTTACGCAACCGTCGGAGGAGGTATTTATCAGGTTAAGGTCCCCGTTTATCAGCGGTGTACCGAATATGTCCTTCCACAGGCCGGCATGGGTACTTTTACCGGTTCCGGAGGAGCCTGAAAAGAGCCATGCCTTACCCCTGTATAAAACAGATGCCGAATGCAGCATCAGATGTCCTTTGGTAAGGGCATAAAACAGAAAAATCATTCTGATTGAATAAAACAGGCTGTCAGAGATATCTTCGTCTGCATCGGGCGTGCAGTAGAAGCATACCCCGGAGCAGTCAATATTGGTCTCAACCTTCAGAATACCCGGGAATTCATGAAAATAAAGTGAATAGCCTGCCGGGGTATCGGAAGCTTTGTCGGTCGGTGCGGGAGCATACTCCTCGTAAACCGTCAGGTCCGGATGGTTTATGAGCGGCAGGGTGCCTTCAATTAATTCGGAAGCCCCGGAAAAGCTTTGCCTTAGGGTATTTTTAGACAGCTTTTCCCGGCAGTCAATACACAAACAGCGCCCTGTGACGGGAAGATGGGGAATACTGTGGAGGTTCATGGGAGCCTTGGTGCTTATCCTTATCCTGATATCAGGTGAGCCTGCATTACCTGATACCGTAAAGGACTTAAATTTGTCTGAAAAGAAGCTGCTGTCGCCATAGAGACCGATGGTTATGCCCGCTATATTCAGTGTCAGGTCCGGAGAGGCCTTAAACGAATCGGCAGAGGGCCGGTAGGGCTTTTTTGAGTGTCTGTCCGGATTTGCTGCGGTTTTCTTTCCCGAATTCAAAAGTCCCTGCGTGAACATTGAGCCTGTAAAAGCAAGAATATCATTTTTTATTTCAGCATATTCAGGTGTATCCTGTCCGATTTCGAAATATTCTGCACATTTTTCTGCCAGCAGCTCGTCGGACAGGTCGTTTTCAAGCAGGTTCCAAATCAGCTCTCCCGTGGAATTCAGCTTAACGCCACGGCGCATATCTGCCAGAGCCTGTCCGATGGGGAGCAGGTAAGCCTCCCCGGCCGGATGCTTTAATAGATAGGATGTGTTTCGTATCATTTTCCAAAGCCTCCCATTGCCTTGTTTTATTAACAATATAATACTTTTTATATGTTTATTCGTCAATGGTTCATTTTCGGGCGTATTATGTGGCTTTATTTCGCACAGATGAATGTTGCACCCCAACGGTAAAAGATATATACTAAAGAAAAATAAACGGAAAATGGAGGGTGTGGATATGGCTTTTTTTACAAATCAGGAGGAATCCAAGGCAAAGCAGCATGAAGGTTTTTTAAAATCCTTTCAGGTCGATGTGATAAAGTGGGAGCCGGAGGGTGAGCAGACAAAGGAATTTGTTCATAAATTCGAGTATGAAGATTTTCCGGACGGGTCACAGCTGATAGTGGCACCCTCACAGATGGCAGTCTTCATTAATAACATGAATTCCGGCGATTCGATGGACGAGAGCAGGGATGGAACGGCGCAGGTATGTACATTTACTGGTCCCTGCAGGATTACCCTGGAGACTAAGGACAGCCGTTTTGCTCCCTTCAGATATCTGGTAAATTCACTTACCGGCGGCGTTTCCGCCTTTCACAGCCGAGTATATTTTATTGATACCACATATATGACAGACCTTTCCTGGGGGACCGTTTCACCGATTGTTGTAACAGACCCGGTTGAAGAAGTTAATGTGCATGTACGTGCCTTTGGCGTGTTCGGTGTCCATATTGAGCAGCAGGACGGTGAAAAATCGGTTGCTCAGGTGAATAAATTCCTTAAGCGTGTTGTGGGAACGGGCGCGTCCTTTACAAAGGAGGACCTGATTGCCTTCATGCGTGCAAAAATCCTTGAATATGTTCCCAATCTTCTTGCAAAGAAAATGGTTGAGGAGGGAGTCGGTATTCTTCAGATCAGCACAAAAATGACTGAGTTTTCCAATACAATAGGTGAACAGCTGGTTCCTTATTTTGATGATATCGGTCTGACGCTTGATAATTTCTCATTCCATAGCATAAATGCACCGGATGCCGATCTGCAGGCAATAAACGATATGAAGATTGAGCGCAGACGTGCCCGTTTGGAGGCAGAGGGCAATGCGATGCGTATGGATATAGAGTCCGAGGCCAGGGTAAGACAAAGAGAACGTGAGGGCTACACCTATCAGCAGGAAAGAAGCTTTGACGTAATGGAAAATGCCGCAGCCAACGAGGGCAGTGCCGGGGCGGTAATGGGAACCGGAATCGGTCTCGGAATGGGTGCAGGCGTAGGCTCAGCCATAGGTGTGGCAATGAATGCGATGACAGGAGAGCTGAATTCGGATAACCGTGGCGACGCAGAAGAAGCCTCCTTCGTATCCGGAAATTCGTTCGTTGTATGTTCAAATTGCGGTCAGAAGCTTCCGCAGGTTGCAAAATTCTGCTATCTTTGCGGTACAAAGACAGGTCCTTCGGTCTGTCCCGATTGCGGCTCGAAGCTTGTGCCAAATGCAAAATTCTGCATGGAGTGCGGGAAGCAGCTTTAAAAAAAGCATTAAGAAAATCATCTGCAGGGAGGTTTTTTTATGAATACAGCCATGCTTCAATGTCCGGGCTGCGGAAGCTCCCGTGTACATATCGACCTGAAGAAGAGAAAGCTGATATGCGACCAGTGCGGAAACGAGATGCTTTACTCAAGGGCCACGGTAAATGCAACCACAAGTGATACTATAAAAAACCGACGCGACAATGCTTACGAGTATTTTAAAACAGGCAAGTTTGAGCTGGCCTATAAATTTGCGCGGGAGGTCCTCACGGTGGCAAGTGACTATGTGCCCGCAAGATATATAATTGCATTTTATGAGGAAAACAAAATAAAAAAGGCAGGTGTACTGAAGCAGTTTTTCGGTTCACTTGATGGTATACTTCTGGAATATGATGAAATAATCGGTCTTGAACAGCTGTTTTTAGCGTTTCCGTATAAGCTTATAGAGTATGAAACGGATGTTTTAAAGGTGATTATGGACAATCTTGAGGAGGAGGACGAACGTCAGGAGCTTCGGAAATTTATTGACGGAATCTGTCCGTTCTGGATTTCAAAAAGACCTTCACAGAATTATCTGACTCCGGAGCTTTTGGAACGCTACCGCATTTTAGCTTCGCAGTGTTCGGTTCCCAAAACCTGCTTTGCGCTTCTGGATTCAATCAGGAAAAATCCTGATTCGCCCTATAACAGGCAGGAATTTGAACTGATCACGCGTAACCAGTATTATTATGATAATTACTGTAAGCCCATAGGAACGGTTCTTGGGGCAATGGGTGATGAAGGACTCCGTACCAGGTTTATGGCACAGTATGAGCTTATGCTGTCTGAATTCAGGAAGGATACCGGCGTAACGGAGATTATTGACCAGAATTAACGCAACTCATTTTATTCGTAGGAGGGAATATGCCGGAGACAGAAGGAAACAGAATATTTGAGGATAAACTGGATGGACTTATAAGAAGTACAAACAAGCTGATAGAGCTGAATCAGAGTACCCTTGGCAGAATGAACGGGCTTGAGGACGAAATGAGGGAGCTGACAAGGAAATACGAGCAGCTGATGGATGAACAGCGAAGGAATGCCATGCTGCAGTATGCTACAACGGAGCTTGTTGCGGTGCGTCAGGAGCTTGAGCAGAAATATGGTGATAATTATAATGTACGGAAGACCATGGTAGGTGTCCTGCAGGCTACGGACGCCAAAATTGTACGTCAGAAGACCATTACGGAGCTGACGGAGAAGCTGATGGTTACGACACCCAATTACTGGCTGGCTCCCTGCCTTATTGCAGTAGCTGCCTGGATCGGGAATGACAAGGATCTGGCTGAAAGAGCCATCAGGGTTGCGATGAATATGGATGCTGAGCAGACAGCCATTACGATGGCACTTATCTGCAGGCGTAACGGAAGAACGGATTCCTGCTATGAATGGCTTTCAATCTATTTTTCAAAGCAGACGGCATTTAAATTCACGGATGTCACCTTTAATTATGTAGTAGCCTACCTGAACGGTGTTTTTGGTCAGGATGAGAAGGGAAAATGCAAGGATTATGTGGATAAATGGCTCACTGACATAAAAAACAGACATGAAAATTTTGATGCCGAACAGAAGGAAAAATGGCATACCTATTTTCAGAATAATTATACCTGTGATATCGGCCAGACCTATGATGCCCTTTCGGATATCTGTACGAATTTTAACGATATAAACAATTATGCAGGGCGTGTCTATGCCGTTGACAGTATTAAAACAAAATTCAGGAATATTGAGGAGGGGCAGGTAGACCGGATTGAACTGAAGCGTTCAATTGATGAAAATCTCCTGAATCTCGTAAAAAGCTATGCGAAGGATGAAGGACCGCTCAGACGCGAGGAAATCCGTCTTTCACTCATTAAAAAATATAAGGGTGACGTGGAAAGGGCGGAGCAGGAAATAAAGCAGGAGGAGCAGGAAAAGGTCGCCAAGGTGGTTGATATGATCCAGCAGATGACGAATGCCCTTACCTCAGAGGACGGTGCACTTCCCAGTCAGAAGATGGCTGTAAATTTCCTCGGAGACTATATAAATGAAGGCTTTGACCGGTATATAAACGACAAGCAGGAGGCCTTCCCGAAATCAGCAAAAATAAAGATTGACGGCTGGTATGACGATATTAAAAGGGCTGAGGATGCCCCCGAGCTTCAGAAGAGCTTTGAACGGTACGAAATAAGGAAAAGGGACAATGAGCTGGCACTGTTTTCAATCAAAAGCTCCCTTGGATATCTCGGAATTTCGATTGTGTGCATAATTGCTGCCATTCTCGGCTTTACGAAATCGGGAGTCCTCGGTGCGCTTCTTCTGTGCGGTGCGGTTGTGCTTGGCGTTATGTTTGCCATTTCAGTTCACAGAAATAAAGAGGCAAGGCAGGCCATTACTGCAGGCTATTCCGAAACGATAGAGCGGGGCATTGAAACAATTTCACGGGCTGCGGCTGAATGGGAACGCGTCCGGAACGATGTTAATGCTTTTTCAGAACACTACAGATCGGGTGATTTTGAAAAGCTGTGTGAAAAAAAGCTTAATACGGAGGGATAAGGAGACGGCATGGAGGAATACAATGTACAGAACAATCTGATAAATGCTGAGGCTCCGGAGGCTGCACCGGCGGATGACGGAATGGCATCCCTCGCTGCAGAATTCGGCTTCAGGGATGAGAGCATTAATAATAATCTTGAACTGACACAGAATCTTGAAGGCTTTGCCAACTGCTTCCCTGACTGGGACCTTCATCCTCCGGCAGGTTTTTAGGATAACAGGATGAATTCCGGGACAATTCAATTACCGGCGTAATCCAACCGGAAAATATGAAGGAAGAAATTGAGGACTGATGTGGAAAATCAAGGCATAAAAATAGATGAGCTTCTGAAAATGGGAAAAACGGTTCTTTTTAATCCCCGGGGCTTCAGCATGTATCCCTTTATCGTGCCGGGACGTGATTCGGTTGTGGTCTGTCCCATTGACGGGAAAAAGCTTAAGCGTGGGGATGTTGCCGTGTACCGCAGATACGGAGCGCTTGTTTCAAGAGGGGATCCGGAGACCGGGATGCTCGTAATCCATCGTGTCTGGCGTCATAAAAGGGACGGCATATACATGGTGGGCGACAATGAAAAAAAGGTTGAAGGTCCGCTTAAGGAGGAACAGTTTTACGGGATAATGCGTGAGCTCCACAGAAAGGGAAAGGTCATTTCGGCCGATAACCTTCTTTACCGTTTCCTTGCAGGCACCTGGCTTTTATTAAGACCGGTAAGGCCGTTCATTTCGTCGGTGGTATCCGGAATGAAGAAGGCTGTTAAAAAAATAACAGGAAAAAAATAATCAGTGTATAATTGAAAAGGCACCGTTAATTATGAAGCCCGGACAGTAATGGGACCGGAATTCATAATTAACGGTGCCTTTAGGTATAAATGCCTTAAAAAGCAATACTATGCTATATCAGTTATCAGGGGTGTCCGATACCTGTCAATATTCGGGCTCGATGAGACCGTAGGTGCCGTCCTTACGCTTGTAAACAACATTTGCTTCCTCTGTTTCCGAATTGCGGAATACGAAGAAATTGTGTCCTGAAAGCTCCATTTCCACACAGGCCTCTTCAGGGTCCATGGGCTTCATGGGGAAGTGCTTAACACGTGAAATGATAACCTCTTCCTCAATTGTATCCTCTGCGGCAAAGGCCTCGCTGATGCCGATGGCAGACTGCTTTGAATCAATGATTTTGCTCTTGTATTTCTTTATCTGTCTTTCAATGATTTCCTCGACAAGGTCGATGGATACATACATATCGGTGCTTGTTTCCTCTGCACGGATGACGGTCCCCTTTATCGGAATGGTAACCTCGATTTTGTGGTGTCCCTTGACTACGCTTAAGGTAACATGAACCTCGGTGTTCTCAGTAAAATACTTTTCAAGCTTCCCGATTTTGTCATAAACAGCATCCTTCAGACCTTCGGTGACATCAATGTTTTTTCCTGTAATAATATAACGCATGACATTTTCCTCCTTGAATGAAAGCTTTGGACATGGTAAAACATATCCGTTGATTTATTATACCATGTAAAACGAAAAGATTCAAGGTGATTTAAAAGGGATAATAATTATTCACCGTAGCCGCAGCCGATTTTCACGATTCCGTTATCATAAGCCACATAGCAGCTCATTACCTCCTCGTTCATCGCCATATACCAGATTATGCCGTCCATATCGCCCTCGTCGGTACCATATTCGTAGCCGGCCTCCTCGAGGCTGTCAATATAGTCACGCACATCATTTTCCGTTACATTGCTATAGTAAATATATGTGAAAT
This sequence comes from Lachnospiraceae bacterium, assembly GCA_045627205.1. Taxonomy (GTDB): domain Bacteria; phylum Bacillota; class Clostridia; order Lachnospirales; family Lachnospiraceae; genus RUG11977. The sequence goes on along the minus strand of JAZQNG010000080.1, from coordinate 13,186 downwards.
TACTTTCGTCGGCCTCGGTTTCGGAGGACTCATATTTACCTGCATTAAACCGGGGAATATACTGCAGCATTGTGTCGCTGTAGAGGCTGCGCAGCGTATCATCCTCGCTCTGTGCGCTTTCGTCAAAGCCTGAACCGAGTACAAGACGGTTTTTGCTGTATTCTATGGTGACACACCAGTTGTCGTCGTTCATTACCTTGTACAGCTTGTCTGAATCGCTGATGACAGTGGTAAAGCCTGCCTTTTTCAGCTTTGCCTTGTAGTCTGCCACATCCTTGTCCGAAACCTCGGTAAAAATCGCATAATCATATGTGTTTCCTGCGTCCTGCCCTGAAAAAACACCATATTCAAAGAGCGGTGCCCAGATGAGGAAGGTCATTGCGCGGTATTCCTCTCGGTCGGCGACATCGCGCGGGGTTGCGGTCGGTGTCGGAGGAACGGGAGTAGCCGTTGCGGTGGATGCAGGGGTAGGTGTAGCCACGCTGTCTGTATTTTCAGGCTGTAGGGCAGCTGTAGGAGTGGGAATAACAGGTGTAGCTGTTATTTCCGGGGAAGCAGTGGGAACAGTATCCGGTGAATCGGGCAGCGGAGCCTTTGTTGCCTGAACCGCATCTGTTATTTTATTTTCCGCTGATGCGTCGGGAGCAACGGTTTCTGCGTCCGGCTTTTCCGTGATTTTTTCTGTGCCTTCAGAAACTGACGGGGTCGGATTTTCGTAGGATTTATTAAACTCGTCAAGTTCATCGAGGCTGCAGGCGGACAGTGACAGGGATAAAAGAAGTAATAAAGTAATAATCCTGAATTTATATCGTTTCATTTAATAACCACACCTTTCAAAATACGAACAAATGTTTGACAGAACCATGGAACTTATGCTACAATATTCCTGTAGCGTTCATCTGTTCTTGATTTTACAACGAAAAAAGACTAAATGCAACACTTGCTTTTAACGCTAAATATGGTAAAATTATATGAAATTACCACTATAGGAAGTATTTTATCGGTGTTCGCTACACTTTCAGCATCAGGAGGAAGAAATGGCAGCAAAATATGACGGCAGTGAAATAGTAGTATTAAAGGGGCTCGAAGCGGTCAGAAAACGTCCGGGTATGTATATCGGAAGTCTCGGAACCCGCGGACTCCACCACCTTATCTGGGAAATCCTGGACAATGGCATAGACGAGCATCTTGCCGGCTTTTGCAATGAAATAGACATTACACTTCAGAAGGACGGTGGGGTGTCAATTCAGGACCATGGACGTGGTGTACCTGTGGATATGCATCCTACGGAGCACATGCCTACGGCCCGTGTCGTATACACAATCCTTCATGCCGGAGGAAAATTCGGAAATTCCGTATATAAGGTCTCAGGTGGACTTCACGGTGTTGGTGCTTCTGTCGTAAATGCCCTTTCGGAGCATATGATTGTTGAAATAAAGCGTGACGGAAAAATATTCCGCGATGAATACAGGAACGGCGGAAATCCGGTAGTGGAGCTTGATTCGGACGGTCTTCTTCCTGCTGTCGGGAAATGTGCGAAGTCCGATACCGGAACAAGGGTTGTATTTTATCCGGACAGGACGATATTTGAATCGGTGGAATTCAAACCGGAAATCATCGTTAAAAAGCTGAAGGAAACGGCATATCTGAATAAAGGTCTGAGGCTGAATTTCAGCGATATGAATACCGGCTTTAAGCAGACCTTCTGTGAACAGGACGGAATTAAGAGCTTTGTTTCATACCTTTCAAGAGAGGTACATGTCATTCATAAGGAGCCGGTGTATATTGAAGGAAAGAGCGGAGACATAGAGGTTGAGGTGGCTTTCCAGTATAATGACGGCTTTTCAGAGCAGATAAATTCCTTCTGCAACTGCATAAACGTTGTAGACGGTGGAACCCTTGTGACAGGCTTCAAATCGGGACTGACAAGGGTTATGAACCAGTATGCGAGAGAGCTTGGAGTACTGAAGGACAAGGACGACAATTTCGACGGCAAGGATATCAGAAACGGTCTGATAGCCATTATTTCCATAAAGCATCCGGATCCGCAGTTTGAAGGCCAGACGAAGACAAAGCTTGGAAACAACGATGCAAAGGTTGCGGTAGAGGATGTGTTTACGCAGGAGGCAACCCTTTTCTTTGATAAAAATGTTGAGCTTTTAAAAACAATCCTGGACAATTCCATGCGTTCCTATCAGGCAAGAAAGGCTTCAGATAAGGCACGCACGGCAGTTTTAAAGCAGCTGAGCGATGTGGATACAAAATCTAAGCTGGCTGCCTGCTCCTCGAAAAAGCCGGAGGAATGTGAGGTTTATATCGTAGAGGGCGATTCTGCGGGCGGAACCGTAAAAACGGCCAGAAACCGCCGTACACAGGCAGTTCTTCCGCTTCGCGGAAAGATTTTAAATGTCGAAAAGGCAACGCTTGAAAAAATACTTGTAAATAACGAGATAAAGTCGATGATAGCCTCCTTTGGCTGTGGAATCGGCGATGAATTTGATATAACGAAGCTCCGTTACAATAAAATCATCATACTTACGGATGCGGATGTGGACGGAGCGCATATCAGTACACTTCTTCTTACCTTCTTCTACAGGTTTATGCCGGAGCTGATAATGGAGGGCAAGGTTTACAGAGGACTTCCCCCTCTTTACAGGGTTGAGTACGAGGCTCCGGACAAGGGTAAAAAGAAGAAAAAGACGGAATATATTTTTGACGACCATGCACTGGAGCAGTTCAGAAGGCAGGGGCACAAAATACTCACACTTCAGCGCTATAAGGGTCTCGGCGAGATGGATGCTGAGCAGCTGTGGGAAACAACACTGGATCCGGAGCAGAGGGTGCTTGCCCAGGTGACTATTTCGGATGCGGTTGAGGCAGATGAGGTGACATCGCTTCTTATGGGCTCGGATGTAGGTCCCAGAAGGGAATTCATCATCAGTGAAGCGAACAATGCCAATTTGGATATTACATAAAATCAGTGGAGATATATCATGAGTACGAATAAAGAGCAGTTGATACAGCTTGATTTTGCGGAGGAGATGAGGACCTCCTTCAGGGACTACGCACTGAGTGTTATTATTTCACGTGCAATTCCGGATATAAGGGACGGACTGAAGCCGGTCCAGAGGCGAATCCTGTATGCCATGAGCGAGCTGGGACTTGACCCCAAAAAGCCTCACAGGAAGAGTGCACGTATTGTCGGCGATACCATGGGTAAATACCATCCCCATGGAGACAGCTCGATTTATGAGGCACTGGTCCACATGTCCGAGGATTATTCCCTTTCGGTTCCGCTTGTGGACGGCCACGGAAACTTCGGCTCCATAGACGGAGACGGTGCAGCTGCAATGCGATACACGGAGGCAAGGCTTTCAGAGGGTGCAATGACGATGCTTGACAACCTTGAAAAGGGTCTTGTTGAGTTCGTGCCGAATTTTGATGAAAGCGAGAAGGAGCCTACCGTATTACCGGCAATGCTTCCGAACCTTCTGATAAACGGTACAACGGGAATTGCGGTCGGAATGGCGACAAATATACCTCCGCACAATGCAGGCGAGGTGATAGACGGAGTTGTTGCATATCTGGACAACCCTGAAATATCTGATGAAAAGCTTTGCAGGCTCATTCCCGGACCGGATTTCCCGACGGGCGGTATCATTACAAATTCAGAGGCCTTAAGGACGATATATACCACAGGTGAGGGCAGGATACGTGTACGTGCCAAAACTGAAATAGAAAACGGAGATTCAGGCCGCAAGAATATAATAATTACAGAAATCCCTTATACGGTTGCCGGCAATAAGCAGAAGCTTGTTGAGGCACTTGTAAACCTTGTCAGGGAGAAAACCTTTGAGGAAATTTACGATGTGCGCGATGAGTCCTCAAAGGAGGGCATAAGAATCGTCATAGAGGTGAAAAAGGACAGGGATCCGGAAAATCTGCTCAACGGTATTTTGAAAAAAACCTGTCTTGAGGACACCTATGCAGTGAATCTGCTGGCTGTAAAGGCACAGCAGCCGATGGTATTCACGCTCCGTTCAATGATAAAGGAGTTCGTGGATTTCCAGCGTGAGCTTTATACAAAGGAGTACAGATATCTCTTAAATAAAGCGCTTCAGAGACAGGAAATAGTATCAGGTCTGCTCAGGGCAACGGATGTGATTGACCTTATCATAGAAATCCTGCGCGGAAGTAATTCGGTCAAGCAGGCAAAGGACTGCCTCATTCACGGCGATGTGACGGATATTAAATTCAAATCCGAGCGCTCAAGAATGGAAGCCTTCAGCCTTGATTTTACTGAACGTCAGGCTGATGCAATCCTTGCCATGCCGCTTTCAAAGCTGATCGGACTTGAAATTTTAAAGCTCAATGAGGAAAATGCAGAGCTTGAAAAGAATATTGCTGATTACAGGGCGATTCTTTCGGATGACCAGAAACTTGCCGCATGCATTAAGGAAAGACTCAAAGCCTTCAAAAAGCAGTTTGCACGTCCGAGAAGGACCGAGCTTGCCGACATGGAGGCAGGAAACTATGTTGAAGAGGTAAAGATAGAGGAGGTCTGCGTGCTTGTAGACAAATTCGGCTATACCAAATCAGTAGATCCGTCGATACTGGCAAAGGCCGGGGATGAAAACCTGAAGGAATATGTCCATATTGTCAGAATGAAGAATAATGACAGGCTGTGCGTATTTACCGCCGAGGGCAATATGATGCAGGTAAAGGCAGAAAAAATCCCGCGCTGCAGACTGAAGGAAAAAGGAATCCTCATTCATAATCTCTGCAAGGTTGAACAGCAGGATGTCATTTTCTATGCTGCGTTTGAACAGCTTTTTGACTCAATGCTTTTGTTTAGTACAAAAAAGGGATTTGTCAAGCTCGTTTCAGGTATAGAATTTGATACAAACAGGAATATCATGCTTGCCACAAAGCTTGAGGATAACGATAGTGTTGTCAGCATCATAGGAATCTCGGGAACGGATATCCTGACAAATAACAGGAAGGTTATCGTACTTACCAAAAACGGGCTGTCATTAGGCTATCCGCTTGCAGAAGTCAGTGAAATGAAGAAGACCGGAAGGGGTGTTAAGGCCATTACCCTTGATAAAAACGATTTTGTTGATTATGTTACTGTGGTTTCGCCGGAACAGGAAAACTTCGAATATAAGGGGAAAATACTGGCCTCTAGGAAGGTTAAGCTTAGAAATCGTGGCGCAAAGGGACAGAAGGCAACGTTAACATAAATGACTTGACAATCGGCTAATATTGGGATATATTAGTGATAGTAACTCTAAAAAACATCATGTTGACGGGAGATATGAGATGGCAAAGAAAATACTTGTTTGTGATGACGCCGCTTTCATGCGAATGATGATTAAAGATATATTGACAAAAAATGGTTATGAGATTGCAGGCGAGGCAGAAAACGGAGCGATTGCCGTTGCTAAATATGCCGAGACAAAGCCGGATCTTGTTATGCTGGATATTACAATGCCGGAGATGGATGGTATACAGGCCCTGAAGAAGATTAAGGAGCAGGATCCGTCTGCAATGGCTATTATGTGCTCTGCGATGGGACAACAGGCTATGGTTATTGAGTCCATACAGTCGGGTGCCAGAGACTTCATTGTAAAGCCGTTCCAGCAAGACAGAGTTCTTGAAGCAATCAAAAAGGTTATCGGTTAAAATGATTATTAGACCTGTCCGTTTGGACAGGTCTTTATTTAATTGCGGTTTTAGGTCAAAGCTCGCAACCGCCTCGCCGGCTGCTTTTATATAATCAAAAAATTAAGTAAATGAGGGAAAGGAAGGGTGTCTTTTATGGCAGCAAAGGAAACAAAAAAGAAGGTTGAAAAGAAAATCGGAAAGAAAATTGAGAATGCATGGCTGAAGTATGGTGCAAAGGAGAAGAAGACGATAGATGTCCTTTGTGAGGAGTACAGACAGTTTATTTCAAAATGCAAGACAGAACGTGAATGCGTCAGCGAAATCGTAGCCTTGGCAGAGAAGCAGGGCTATAAGGATCTGGCCTCGGTAAAAAAGGCCAAGGCTGGAGACAGGCTTTACTGTGTAAATAAGGGGAAGGCAATCATCCTGTTTATAGTGGGCAGTGAGCCGATTGAAAAAGGCATGAAGATTCTTGGAGCACATATAGATTCACCGCGTCTTGATGTAAAGCAGAATCCCTTATACGAGGATACAGAGCTTGCATTCCTCGATACACATTATTATGGCGGAATCAAGAAATACCAGTGGGTTGCGCTTCCTATGGCTATCCATGGCGTTATCTGTAAAAAGGACGGAACCACGGTAAAGGTTGTTATAGGTGAGGATGAAAAGGATCCGGTTGTCGGAATTTCGGACCTTCTCATTCATCTTGCACAGGACCAGATGGACAAGAAGGGCGCAAAGGTTGTAGAGGGCGAGGACCTGAATGTCCTGGTTGGAAGCATGCCCTTAAAGGATGAAGATAAGGAAGCCGTTAAGGCTAATGTAATGAAGCTTATTGCTGATAAATACGGCATTGATGAGGACGATTTCATGTCTGCGGAGCTTGAGGTTGTTCCCGCAGGAAGTGCAAGGGACTACGGTATTGACAGAAGTATGATAATGGGCTACGGACAGGATGACAGAATCTGCGCCTATACCTCTGCCAAGGCCTTCTTCAACTGTAAGGAGGTTGACAGGACAGCTGCCTGCATTCTTGTGGACAAGGAGGAAATCGGAAGTGTCGGTGCGACCGGTATGACATCGGTATTCTTTGAAAACACCGTTGCAGAGCTGATGGACAGAATGGGTTGCTACAGCGAGTTGACCTTAAGACGCGCACTGCAGAATTCACATATGCTTTCATCGGATGTGAATGCAGCCTTCGATCCCAATTATCCTTCGGTAATGGAGAAAAAGAACTGTGCATATTTCGGACGCGGAATGGCCTTCAGCAAGTTTACGGGTTCACGCGGAAAGTCCGGTTCAAATGATGCAAATCCTGAGTTTATTGCAAAGCTCCGTGCTGCACTTGACAAAAATAACGTATCGTATCAGATGGCGGAGCTTGGTAAGGTTGACCAGGGCGGCGGGGGAACCATCGCATATATCATGGCTAAATACAACATGGAGGTTATCGACAGCGGTGTTGCGCTTCAGAACATGCATGCACCCTGGGAGGTTGCCAGCAAGGTGGATATTTACGAAACAGAGCAGGGCTATGAGGCATTCCTGAAGGAAATCTGAGACAGTCTGCTGTAGGTCAGCTATGGGCAGTTTAAGGAGAAGATATGAAATTTATAAATGATGGCGGAGCACTTGTGTTTTACCGTGGGGGCGAAACAGTGAGAATAGAGGCATGGGGGAAGGATTCTTTACGTGTCCGTGCCACGATGCGTCCGGAATTTACGGGAAATGACTGGGCACTTACTGAAAAAACAGTAAAAACGGAACCCTTGGTCGAGATAAAAAAAGCGGATAAATGGCTGGGTGACGGTACAAATGAAAATCAGGAATATGCGGTCATTACAAACGGAAGGATAAGGGCCGAGGTCAATTTTACCGGAATTATCACCTTCTATCGTGATGACAGTCTGATTTTGCGTGAATATTTCAGATTCTATGGCGGAACACTTTCGAAGGAGAGCCGCTGCCTGAAAATAACAAACCGTGAATGGAAGGGAATCATCGGAGGTGACGACTATTCCCTTAACCTGAAATTTGAAAGCAATCCCGGCGAAAAGCTTTTCGGTATGGGACAGTATCAGCAGACGGACATGAATCTGAAGGGCTGCATACTGGAGCTGGCACAGAGAAATTCGCAGATTTCCGTACCCTTTGCAGTTTCCTCCATGAATTACGGCTTCCTGTGGAACAATCCGGCTGTCGGCAGGGTGACCTTTGGAAACAACTATACAGAGTGGATTGCCCGTGCCACAAAGGAGATGGACTACTGGATTACGGTGGCAGATACGCCGAAGCAGCTGCTTGAAAGCTATACGGCCGTTACAGGACGTGCAGGAGAGTTCCCTGAGGAGCTGATGGGACTGTGGCAGTGCAAGCTCCGTTACCGGACCCAGGAGGAGGTGCTCAGTGTCGCAAGACGCTATCAGGCAGAGGGCATAAAGATAGACCAGATAGTAATAGATTTCTTCCACTGGACGGTGCAGGGAGACTGGAAATTTGATAGTAAATACTGGCCGGATCCCAAGGCAATGGTGGACGAGCTTCATTCAATGGGCATAAAGGTGATAGTATCCATATGGCCGTCGGTAGACAGGAAGAGTGAGAATTTCTGGCCTATGATGGAGCAGGGGCTTCTGATACGGACAGAACGCGGTGCTGCGCAGACCTATGATTATCAGGGTGACTGTGTGGAAATCGATCCCTTCAATCCCAAAACACGTGAATATGTATGGAAGGTCTGCAGCAAAAACTATGCAGAGCTTGGAATAGATGCCTTCTGGCTGGACAATTCGGAGCCTGATTATGGAGTATATGATTTTGAAAACTACCGTTACAGTATAGGTCCGGCTTTAGAGGTGAGCAATATGTATCCTCAGATGTACAGCAGGATTTTCTATGATGAGATGAGCAAATCCGGGAAGCCTGTTGTAAATCTGCTGCGCTGTGGCTGGGCCGGTTCCCAGAAGTATGGCAATGTAATATGGTCGGGTGATGTACCAAGCACCTTTGAAGCCTTCGCAGACCAGCTTCAGTGCGGTCTGAATATGGGCCTGGCAGGAATTTCATGGTGGACTACCGACATCGGAGGTTTTATGACGGATGACGTAAACAATCCGGACTTCAGACAGCTTCTTATCAGGTGGTATCAGTTTGCGGTATATTCGGCAGTCCTTCGTATGCATGGGGACAGAGGCCCTTATGATATCCCGCCTCTTGATGACAGGGACTGGGGCGGCGGATATCTCCATACCGGACAGCCGAACGAGCTTTGGAGCTATGGTGAGGACAATTACGCAATAATGAGGAATTATTATGAGCTTCGTATTTCCCTTCACGATTATATAAATGGTCTTTACGGGGAGGCTCATATAAACGGCTCGCCGCTTATTAGGACGATGTTCTATGAGTTCCCGGAGGATGAAATCTGCTGGGAGCTTCAGGACCAGTATATGTTCGGCCCCAAATACCTGGTTGCACCGATACTGAAGCTTAACTGCTTCGAAAGGAAGGTTTATCTTCCTGAGGGTACATGGAGGCTGACATCAACCGGTGAAACTCTGAAGATTGATTCCGGTATTTCGGGTGAAAAGGGCGGAAAATGGGTAAATGTTAAGGCACCCATTGAATATATGCCTGTATTTGAGAAAATTGAGGCTTAATGAAATCTATGAATATATTGGCAATAATTCCGGCCCGTTCCGGTTCAAAAAGCGTTAAAAACAAAAACATCCGTCTGATAGATGGAAAGCCCATGCTGGCCTATTCAATAGAGCAGGCATTACAGAGCAGATATATCCAAAGGGTAATACTTAGCACAGACAGTGAGGAGTATGCCGAAATCGGACGGAAATACGGCGCAGAGGTGCCCTTTATACGTCCTGCGGAATTTGCTACGGACACAGCTCTCGATATAGATGTCTTCAGACATGCCCTCGGATGGCTGAAGGAGAAGGAAAATTATGAGGCGGGCATTGTTGTCCAGCTTCGTCCTACTTATCCGAAACGCCGGGTTGAGGACATCGACAGGATGATAGAAATGCTGATGGAGGATGACAGTGCAGATTCTGTCAGAAGCGTGGCAAGGGCAGGTGAAGTACCCTATAAAATGTGGCTTCGGGCCGGTGACATGAAATGCAGCGGCGAACAGGAGCGTTTTGAGGGAAATGTCATGGGGGCTATAGAGCCTCTTATAAGGGATATTCCGGAATGCTACAATATGCCGAGGCAGCAGCTTCCTGCGGTGTATTATCAGAATGCCTGCATTGATGTAATGAGGGCGTCAACCGTACTGGACAAAAATTCCATGACCGGCGACAGGATACTTGGCTATCTGATGGACGAGAATCTTGATATAGATACGGAGGCGGAATTTGAAAGGGCCGAAAAAGAGCTGCTGAGGGCCCGCCTGGCAGCAGGCGGGAAACGGCTGGTTTTCGATATTGACGGTGTAATAGCGAAGCTTGAGCCGAACAACAATTACGCACTGTCGGAGCCGGATACGGAGATGATTGCCGCAGTCAACAGGCTTTATGATGCAGGAAATTTTATAGTGCTGAATACCGCAAGGGGTTACGTGACCGGCAGGGACTGGAGTCAGACGACTACCGAACAGCTTGAATGCTGGGGATTAAAGTATCACGAGCTTCATTTTGGGAAGCCGAACGCGGATTATTATATTGATGATAAAATGCTGGACATGAACTTCATAAGGAAGTTTCGGGATATCCAGGAATAAAGGTTAAATTCGGACGGATTAATACCGATACAGGTATTGTATCAATCAGCTGACGGATTCTGATAATACAAATTAAATGAGCAGGAGTGTGTGGGCTATGACTACTAAAGAAATGTTTGAAAATCTGTTTATTTTCGAAATGGCAAATTCCCATCAGGGAAGTGTGGAGCATGGCTGTGATATCATACGGGCGATGGCAAGGATAGCCAGGAAGCATAATATCAGGGCTGCCGTAAAGCTTCAGTACAGGGAACTGGATACATTTATCCATCCTGACTATAAGGGAAGGACAGATATAAAGCATATTCCAAGATTTGAGTCGACAAGGCTCAGTTTTGAACAGTTCAACCAGCTGGTAGAGTGCATCCGTGAGGAAGGGCTTATTGCCATGAGTACTCCGTTTGACGAGGCAGGAGTTGATCTGTGTATGGATCAGGGGCTTGATATCATCAAGATTGCAAGCTGCAGCTCAATGGACTGGCCGCTGATGGAAAAGGCAACCTCGACGCATAAACCGCTTATTGTATCAACAGGCGGGAAATCACTGTCTGATATTGATAAAATCTATAATTTCCTTACCCACAAGGGTGTGGAGTTTGCATTTCTTCATTGTGTAGCCGAGTATCCGGCACCGGAGGAGAGACTCCAGCTTGATTTCATCGAAAAGATGAAAAAGCGATACCCGGATGTTACTATCGGTTATTCCGGGCATGAGGACCCGGACAATAATATTCCAGCGATGCTGGCTGTTGCAAAGGGCGCGCGGATACTTGAAAGACATGTCGGCCTTCCGACCGCGACCATAAAGCTGAATGCCTATTCCATGAACCCGGAGCAGGCTGAAAACTGGGTTATATCAGTCCTTGAAGCGGCAAATATGTGCTGCTGCAAGAAGACCTCTTACCATGGTGCTACAAAATATATCAGCCAGGCAGAGGTTGATTCCCTGAGGTCGCTTATGCGCGGCGTATTTGTAAAACGTGATATTGCTGAAGGTGAGCTGATTTCAAGGGAGGATGTATTTTTTGCAATGCCGTGTCAGGAGCGTCAGATGACCTCAGGGGAATTTTACGCTGGAATGCCTGCTACACGTGCATATAAGGCAAATGAGCCGGTTTATGAAAAGAAAAAGCAGACGGATATCAATATCATGAGAAGCGTTGTACACGATGCAAAGGGTATGCTTTATGAGGCAGGAATAGCACTCGGAAATGATTTTGAGGTTGAGCTGTCGCATCATTACGGTATGCAGCATTTCAGACAGTACGGAGCCATCATTATAAGCATTGTGAACCGCGAATACTGCAAGAAGCTGATAATTGTCCTTCCGGGGCAGAAGCATCCGTCGCACCTGCACAAGGAGAAGGAGGAGACCTTCCAGCTTCTATATGGAGACCTGACAGTCGATCTGGATGGGCAGAAATCGTATATGAAGCCGGGCGATATCAAGACCGTGCTGCGCGGCACACCGCATGCGTTTACCTCGGATATGGGTGCGATTTTTGAGGAAATATCGACGACTCATGTTCGGAACGATTCATATTATGACGATCCGAAAATTGCTGCACTCGATCCGCTTGAGAGAAAGAGTATATTGAAGAACTGGTAAGAGAATATTGAATATGAAAAAATGCCTGAGGGTATATCCCCAATGGCATTTTTATGGTTTACCTTATTTTTTTAAATAAATACCGTCTTCCTTTATAAGGAGAAGGCCCTGTTTATAAAGATGTCCGATTGCACGCTTGAATTCGTTTTTTGACATATTGAATTTTGTTTTTATTACAAGGCTTTCCGACTTGTCATGATAGGGAAGAAAGCCGTTTTTTGATGCTTTGAGTTCATTCAGTATTTTTTCGCAGTCACCGTTTATCTGAAGATAGCCGGGCTCACGCATGGAAAGCTCAAGCTTGCCGTCCTCGAGGACCTTTGAAACACGGAGGGTGAGGCGTTCACCGACTTTTATGTCACGCATCAGTTCCTTTTTGGGAACAAGCGCTGAAAACATGTTATCCACAGCGAAAAAGGCACCGAAATTATCAGAAACCTCATAGCAGAGCCCTTCAACGTTGTCATCCTTCCGGTATGCTGAATCGGTGCGGAGGAATTTGTATACCTTCATGGAAGCACAGAGACGGCTGGATTTATCAAGATACAGTGTCACGAGAACCTCGTCGCCTTCATTTACCTTGGTGGTCTGCTCCTTGAAGGGAAGAAATAAATCCTTTAAAAGTCCCCAGTCGAGAAAGGCGCCTATTTTGGCAACCTCCTTTACCTTTAAAAGTGCAAGTCCGCCTAAGGTCAGCGCGGGTTTCCTGAGGGTGGCAACAGGTCTGTCCTCTGAATCGAGATAGATAAATGCATCAACCAGGTCGTCCTTGTCAAGAATCCGTGCATTTTCACCTGTTTTAAATTCATTATTGGGAAGAAGGACCTCATTTGAAGCCCTGTCAGTACTCTTTGAGTAAAGTGCTTCCGCACCATCATTACCTTCATTACTAAAGCTTAAAGTAGAGGTTTTTGCAAGATATGCGCCAATCGGCGTAATGCGGGCAACCTGAAGCCTCTGAATCTGTCCTATATTAAACATAGTGTCTCTCCGTTCTGTTGTATATTTGGAAAATAATTCCACCACCAATTTAAACCATAGCGCGTGCCACGTCAAGTGTAAATTGGGGACGGACCTTTTTTAATAAAATTCTCCATCGGGGACGGACCTTTTTTAACAAAATTCTCCATCGGGGACAGACCTGTCAAAAGTTTTTGAAAGGTCCGTCC
>JAZQNG010000079.1:0-14280 GCA_045627205.1 Lachnospiraceae bacterium | reverse complement strand
ACCGTAAATATCTTAAGTTCTTCATTTTTCCTCCTAATGCAACGAATGAAATGAGTTGCATTAGGAGCAGTTAATTAATGTTTCAAATTTAAAGTAAATTTGGAACATTAATTTCTGCGTTCCTTGCACCAATCTCATAGTTTGAAAATTTATTTTCAAAATTTTGCCTCTCAATATATTTTCAGACTCCGGAAATAATGATAATAATATTATTTTCCCGTGTCAAGCAGCTTGTATTTTTTAACCATCTGTGGTACAGTAAAATCAAGCAGATAGCATGTAATTGTAACGACTAATATTATATACACTTCTTTTGTAGGATACACCGCCATTTCCGGCACCCCTTATAGAGTATCCGAGTCCCTGTCATTTCAACTCAGCTTCCTTGCTTATAAATTTATATGTTACCGATGGGGCGATATAAATCCGGTATATCCTGCAATGAACTGACATTATGACAGTGTTTTTACTATATCCTCCATCAATTCATTGAAAGGAGAAAATAGTGAAAAATGAATTATCATTGAATGAGAAGTATCTGAAAATCTGCGATTTGAGACCGATTGACGATGTCTTCTTTGAAGCGATTGCTTCCAACAAAGAAGTTTGTGAAGAAATCCTTCAGACCATAATGTCCGATATGAACTTAACTGTCACGGACAGTATTGTTCAAAGCAGTATACGCAACCTTTATGGACGTTCTGTCAGACTGGACGCCATATGCACGTTAGGTAACGGCAGTAAATGTAATATTGAAGTACAACGTTCTTCGCATGATAACCATTTAAAAAGAGCACGTTTCAATGCCTCTGCCATTACCGTCAGGGATTCCAATACCGGAGACAGATTCGGGGATACCCTTGAACTGTATATTGTTTTCATTTCCGAATTTGACTTTCTCAAAGGTGGAAAATCTATTTATCATGTTGAAAAAGTACTGCGTGAAACAGGAGAAATAATAGATGATGGTTTGCATGAGATTTTTGTTAATACCGCAATTGATGACGGAACAGACATTTCAGACCTTATGTCATGTTTTATAAGAAAGGATTTTCAGAATCCCAAATTTCCTAAATTCTCATCCGAAGTACATCGATTAAAAAACACGGAAGGTGGTGTAAGTACAATGTGTGAAATAATGGATAAATATATTAATATTGCAACAGAAGAACAGAGGAAGGAAATCGAACAGCTTAATAAAATAATAGCAGAAAACAAAAGCCTTCTTTCCGATACACAGGCACAGTTATCCGATACCGAAAACAAACTGTCCGATACCGAAAACAAACTGTCCGATGCAGAAAACAAATTGTCCGATGCAGAAAACAAATTGTCCGATGCCATAACAGAGTTGACTGACACCAAAAACAAGTTGTCCGAAGCAGAAAAGCTAATCAATGAATTAACAATTAAAACTGATTAAAAAGTATTATTAAAGAAAAAACTGTGATAACACACTGCCTGAAAAATAATCAGTCTGTTATCACAGTTTTTATATCTGAATATAAAAATCAGCTTAATACCTTTGATAGGAAATCCTTTAACCTGACATCCTTAGGATTTTCGAAAAATTCCTTCGGAGGTGCGCTCTCCTTTATTACTCCCTCATCCACAAATACCACTCTGTTGGCAACTTCCTTTGCAAAGCCCATCTCGTGGGTAACAATAATCATTGTCATTCCTTCCCTTGCAAGCTGCTTCATAAGGTCCAGAACCTCTCCAACCATTTCAGGGTCGAGTGCCGATGTCGGCTCATCAAAAAGAATCACATCCGGCTTCATTGCAAGTGCACGCACAATTGCAACACGCTGCTTCTGGCCACCACTCAGTGTAGACGGATACTTGTCCGCATGGGACTCAAGTCCGATTCGTTTCAAAAGATCAATTGCATTTTTCCCGGCTGTATCCTTAAGCTCCTTAAGCACCTGTCTGTAGCCCTTTGCCTTCAGTTCATCCGGAACTCTTCCGGTCACGGCATCCGCAAATCCCGGGAACATTCTGGCAAGCTCCCTGCCGCTGTTTTCATTCCCCTTCAGTGCTTTTTTAAGCTCCTTTTTCCCAATATATACAGGAGCAAGCATTATATTGTCAATTACAGTTTTATTATTAAAAAGATTAAAATGCTGGAAAACCATGCTCATCCGGCGGCGATGAATATTAATATCAACCTTCATATCCGCAAGGTCAACACCATCAAACAGAATATGACCGCCATCAGGATCCTCCATACAGTTCAGGCAGCGCAGGAAGGTACTCTTTCCCGAGCCTGAGGGACCGGTAATCACCACAATATCGCCCTTATATATCTTTATGTTGATTCCCTTTAAAACCTGAAGCTCATTGAAATTCTTCTTCAAATCCGAAACATCCAGCATCAGTCTTTTATCATTTGAAGCACCAAGCTTAATTTCGTCTGTCACTCTTCTTCAGGCTCCTTTCCATAATTTTAATTCCGGCAGTGATAATCAGAACCATAACAATATACATCAAGGCCATAACAATATACGGAACCATAAATTCATAGCTGTTTGAACCGATGTAATTGAATGCAACATACAGATCGGAGGCTCCTACAAAGCTTACAACCGAGGTTTCCTTTATCAGGGCTATAAACTCATTGCCCATGGTAGGCAGGATATTTTTTACAGCCTGCGGAATGACAATTTTAAGCATAGTGGTTGAAAAGCTGAGTCCCACCGCACGGCCTGCTTCCATCTGTCCCGGGTCAACCGACTGTATTCCGCCACGCATTATTTCAGAAATATACGCACCACTGTTCAGGCCAAACACTATGAGTGCAACCTGCACACCCGGAATCTTAACCCCGATAATAGGAAGAAGGACATAATAAAATACAAGAAGCTGGACCACCATTGGCGTTCCCCTGAACAATCCGACATAAAACGAACAGAAACCGTTCAATATTTTGGGAAGCCTCTTATATTTCGGCATAACCCTCACGGCAGCTATAAGCGTTCCTATCACTATACCGATGGCAAGTCCGGCCACCGCAATATACACCGTATTTTTTAGGCCCTCAAGAACCTTCACATAGCCATTCTGTCTGACAAAAATGTCTATGAATTTATTTACCTTCAGACTAAAACCGCCCATCCGATTTACCTTCCCTTTGTAATCTCTGAAAAACGCATTCCCCGCATCTTGTACACTCAATATGCTAAAAACGGGGTGCCGTAAACAGCACCCCGCAACAAATCAGATAATTTATTGCATTGCGTTGATAGCCTTTGTAATGCAGGCTGCAGGTGCAGAATCGATAATAACATAATCAATATTGCCATTTATAAGGTCCTGTACTGCAAGTGAGCCGTTCTTATAGCCTGTACATGTAGTCTTGTAACCTTCAAAGCCCCAGGACTCATCACCCTGTACATAGAACTGACCGGTTGTACCATTCTGAACACCAATCTTTGTCTGCGCATCCTTAGCCTTTAATTTAGCTTCCATATCAGCAGCTGTCTTGCATTCATCAAATTCCTTGCAGGCCTCGAGGCAGATCAGCTTCTGCGCTGCATTGTAGTAGGATTCCGAGAAGGTAACATATTCCTCACGGTCAGCCCTTACCGTAAGACCGGCCATTGCAATGTCACATTTCTGCTGTCCTACCGAAAGACAAACTGCATCAAAATCCATATTTGAAATAACAAGCTCCTTACCAAGATACTTTGCAAGGGCATCTGCTATTTCCATATCAATACCAAGATATTTATCTCCTGCTGTATACTCGAAGGGCTCAAATGAAGCGTTTGTAGCTACAACAAGCTGATCCTTTGAGGAATCCAGAGGATATGAGGTAACAGGAGTGGGCTCGCCGTCACCGAAATACTTATTACAGATTTTCTCGAACTCACCGTTTGATTTGATTTCAGCAATAAAAGCATTTACCTTTTCAAGAAGATCAGGCTGTGTCTTATCGACACCGTAAGCATATTCCTCCTCGGTAAGGTTGATATCGATAACCTTTACCTTCCTATCCTGTTTTGAACTGCCCGAGCAGCCTACAAGGCAAACCATAGCCATGCATAAAACAAGTACCATAGAAACTATTTTTTTCATTTTTGTTCTCCTTTTAATAAACTTTCTCAATCTGATTGCTTCAGACTGCAATACTTCCTGTCTGCAGCATATCATATATCGGACATCGGTAACTGAATTATTATACCATGTTTTGTCAGTAATTTCAAGACATTTCAGCTGTACGCCCCTCATGTCCGGGTATATTACCGTGTAAGTTTTTTGGACATTTCCTCCAGATATGCATCCGGAAGCTTTGACATCTGCATTGCTTCTTCTATGTCAAAATCGGTAAACTCGCCATGTACAAATGCCACAATCCTGTTATAGAAGCCCTGTGCTATCAGTTCAATTGCCTTTCCGCCCAGTGCTGAAGCAAAAACACGGTCCTGGCACGAGGGTGTTCCGCCGCTCTGGAGATTTCCGAGAATCGTCGCACGTGTCTCAAGCCCTGTAGCAAACTCTATATTCTTTGCAAGTGAATTTGACTTACCCACCGATTCGGAATTTACAATCAGATGAAGTCTCTTTCCAAGCTTTTTCTTGTTTATTATCTCGCTGATGATACGCTGCTCATTATAATCATAGTATTCCTTCGTAATAATTTCCTCAGCACCGGTAGCTATACCGCACCATAATGCATTGTGCCCCGACCTTCTGCCGGCAACCTCAATAACACTGCAGCGTTCATGCGACTGTGAGGTATCACGGATTTTATCTATCGCCTCCATGGCTGTATTAATAGCCGTATCAAAGCCTATTGTATATTCTGTACAGGCAACATCAAGATCAATTGTGGCAGGAATTCCGACAACCTTTATTCCCCTCTTAATAAGGTCAATACCGCCACGCATGGTACCGTTTCCGCCTATTATGACCAAAACATCAATTTTCAGCTCCTTCAGGGTTTCAATTGCCTTCAGCTGTCCCTCTTCCTCCATGAATTCCGGACAATCCGATGCCAGTAAAAGTGTGCCGCCCTTCTGGACCGTTTCCGACATAGTCTTGTTTGACATTTCAATATAATCCTTCTCCACAAGTCCTGCATAGCCCCTGTGGAAACCGATTACCTTCATGTTACAGCCTATTGCCGAACGCACTACCGCACGGATGGCGGCATTCATACCGGGCGCATCAATACCGCTTGTAAGGACTCCGATTGTCTTCCTTGAAAACGACTCATTTTCAACAGGAAGCATTCCCTCTGTTTTCATGGCACGGCTGTCACCCTTTCTGGTAAGTCTGCCAAGCATATCAACAAGGAACGGATCCAGCGTTTTCTTCATCGAAAGTGCCTCGTCCATATCATAATCCACAAAGGCCCCGTTTTTGTAGGCAACAACCCTGTTTTTTCCGCCCCTGTAAAGGATATCAACAGCCTTTGCTCCGAATGCTGAAGCATAAACCCTGTCCTTACAGGTAGGACTTCCACCACGCTGCAGATAGCCTAAGATAGTTGCTGATGTAGGCATTCCCGTCGCATACTCAATTCTCTTTGCCATATCCGCCGAATCACCGATTCCCTCGGCATTTATGATAATATAATGCTTTCTTCCGTTTTTCCTTTTTGTCTGAATATCGTTAATCAGCTTCTGCTCTTCAAAATCATAAAGCTCTGTCGAAAGAACAGCCTCAGCTCCGTTTGCAATACCGCACCAGAGTGCAATATATCCGGCATGGCGTCCCATAACCTCTATAATCGAGCAACGTTCGCGCGAGGTTGAGGTATCCCTTATCTTATCAATTGCCTCCATTGCCGTATTAACGGCAGTATCAAAACCGATTGTATATTCGGTACATGCAATATCAAGGTCTATCGTACCGGGAATTCCGATGACATTGATTCCCCTGTCCTTTAAGGCCAGACAACCTCTGAAGGAGCCGTCTCCACCGATTACAACCAAAGCGTCAATGCCGTGCTTCCTGCAGGTTTCTGCAGCAAGGTCCTGTCCCTCCGAGGTAATCATTTCAGGACATCTTGCGGTATAAAGGAAGGTTCCTCCCTTCTGTATGATATCAGCAACACTACGGCCGTTAAGATCGATGATGTCATCATCAATCAGGCCTGAAAAACCTCTTCTGATACCCTTAACAATCATCCCGTCAGAAATAGCCGTGCGGACAACGGCACGGACAGCTGCATTCATACCGGGTGCATCGCCGCCACTGGTAAGAACACCGATTGTCAGCGGCTTTTTAGGTGCTGTCTCTTTTTTAACCGGATTTTCATTCTTTTCTCCTGTCTTTTTCACACTCCTACGGACAGACTTAGCCTTTTTTTCTTCAGTCTGTTCAGCCGTTGCTCCGGATTTTACCTTTTCAGCTGTTTTTTCGTTCTTTACTTTCTTTTCATCCTTTACTGTTTTTTCATTCTTTACGGATTTTTCGGTTTTTTCAGCCTTTACTGCCTCTTTCCCCGCACTCTGACCTGTTACCTTTTTCGTTGCCATATTAGTCCTCCGTTATTTTCTACATTCTACTATTGTAGTTTGCATTTTATTATCTGCTCCACATATACTTCTTATCAGTTACCTTTATTGCACCTGTACCGTATGTCTCGGAAAGCTTCAGTATCTGTTCTGTACAGGCCAAGGTCTGAAGACTTGGCGGAAGCTTTTTAATCTGCTTTTCGGCCTCACAGTAAATTGTAACGGCATCCCTTCCGTCATACTGCTTAAGAATGGCAAATAAGCCCTCTTCAGCAGCCGAATAAGCCTCTATATCAGGAAAACGGATCCAGATTTCACGCGGAATGTCTTCAAATGCAACCATCTCCTGGCAAATCAGCTTTGCATCCTTTTCCTCCTCAACAGTAGCCCTTCCCTTTATAAACAGCTTCCTGTCAGGCTCAAGTATTGCCTTATATCTGTCATAATCCCTGGGGAATACAAGTACCTCCACGGTACCGAATATATCCTCCATCGTAAGAAAGGCCATAATGGTATTGGACTTTGTAGTCTTTAATAATTTTGCCGTAATTATTCCGCCTATAACATAGCTTTCGTTATCATGGACCTTCGCCTCACCGGTTTCCGAATCAGCCATAAAGTCCATAGTAGTGGCGGTAACATTTTTTTCAAGCAGGCTCATATAGCCGTCCAAGGGATGCCCGCTGACATATATTCCGAGCACCTCTTTTTCAAAGGCAAGTATTTCCTCCGGAGAATAATCCTCTACATTGGGGAAATCCACGCTGTCGCCCCTTGCGTATTCCGGGTCAAACATTTCAAACAGGTTCATCTGACCTTCTATTTCCTTCTTACGCTCCATAGTCACGTTTTCAATGACATGAGGAAAGACTATCATCTGCTGTCTTCTGTTTCCGGGCATGGTAGCAAAGGCGCCTGCCTTTATCATACTCTCAATAACGCGCTTATTCGTTTCCTTTGCCGAAAGTCTCTTTACGAAATTCTTTATACCCGTATACAGGCCGTTTGTATTTCTTTCCTCTACAATTCCCTCTACAACCGGCCTTCCGACTCCCTTAATTGCAGAAAGTGAATATCTTATCGAATCGCCAACCGCAGTAAAGGATACATCTCCCTCATTGACATCCGGAGGCAGCACCTTCACACCCATCTGACGGCAGATATTTATATACCCTGCAACCTTTGCAGTATTATCAATGACACTTGTCATCAGAGCCGCCATAAAATGGACAGGGAAATAACATTTCAAAAAGGCCGTCTGGTAGGATACCACCGCATAGGCTGCGGCATGCGACTTGTTAAAGGCATACTTCGCGAAATCGGTCATATTGTCAAATATCCTGTTTGCCACATCCTCTGGAATATCGTTGGCAACACATCCCGGAACCCCCTCATCAGGATTTCCGTTTACGAAATTTGCCCTTTCCTTCGCCATAACATCGGCCTTCTTCTTGGCCATGGCACGGCGCACCAGATCGCTTCGTCCGAAGGTATATCCGGCCAGATTACGCACGATCTGCATTACCTGCTCCTGATATACAATACAGCCGTAGGTCGGCTCAAGAATAGGCTTCAGCTGTTCACAGGCATAGGTAATGCCCTCCACATTCTGTTTGCCCTGAATATAATTCGGAATGAAGTCCATCGGACCGGGACGGTAAAGGGAAATACCCGCCGTTACATCCTCCATCGACTCAGGCTTCAGCTCCTTCATGAAATTCTTCATGCCCTGGCTTTCCAGCTGAAAAATGCCCTCACATTTTCCGGAGGAAATCAAGTCGAAAACCTTTTTATCACTATAATCTATATTTTCAATATCAAATATGCCATCCTCTGTAAATCCGCTCGGGCACAGCTGACTGTCCGCCTTTATCCTGCCAGCGGATATATCCCTGTTAATGGATTTAACGGCATTCTGGATAACGGTAAGCGTTCTAAGTCCCAAAAAGTCCATCTTCAGAAGTCCAAGCTCCTCAAGATGAGTCATAGTGTACTGGGTGGTAATTGTTTCATCGGAGGAACGCGAAAGCGGCACATAATCATCTGCAGGCGCATTCGAAATAACAACGCCGGCTGCATGCATTGATGTATGTCTTGGAAGTCCCTCAAGGCGCCTGCTCATGTCGATAAGTTTCGTAATCTCAGGATCCGTCTCATACGCTGCCCTAAGCTCAGAATTGACAAGCAGTGCCTTGCTCAGCGTCATATCCAGGTCTGTAGGCACCATCTTTGCAATCTGGTCAACCCTTGAATAGGACATATCAAGAGCCCTTCCGACATCCCTTAAAACACCTCTTGCCTGAAGGGTACCGAAGGTTACAATCTGAACAACCCTGTCCTTTCCATATTTACGCACTACATAATCTATTACTTCCTGTCTTCTTTCGTAACAGAAATCCACGTCTATATCAGGCATGGTAACACGTTCCGGATTCAGGAAACGTTCAAACAGCAGATTATATCTGATGGGATCGATATCGGTTATTCCAAGTGAATAGGATACAACAGAGCCGGCAGCACTTCCACGTCCGGGTCCGACTGCTATACCGTTATCCTTGCCGAATTTAATAAAATCCCATACAATCAGGAAATAATCAACAAAGCCCATGGTCCTGATTGTATCCAGCTCATATTCCAGCTGTTTTTTAATTTTCTCAAATTCCTCCGGTGACTTGTGACCGTAACGTCTTACAAGACCCTGCTCACACATCTGACGCAGATAGGATTCTGCCGTGTATCCGTCCGGAACATCGAATTTAGGAAGCTTGTAATGTCCGAACTCTATTTCAACATTACAGCGTTCCGCAATCTCTGCTGTATTGGCTACTGCCTCCCTTGCATAGGGAAAGAGCTCAAGCATCTGCTCCTCGGACTTTAAAAAATACTGGCCTCCCTCATAACGCATTCTGTCCTCATCCTGGACCTTTTTCTGCGTCTGGATACAGAGAAGTATATCATGAGCCTCCGCATCCTCTGCGTAGGTATAGTGCACATCGTTTGTCGCAACCATACGTATCCCAAGTTCGTTCGACAGGCGTAGTATCCCGTAATTAGCGGTTTTCTGCACCGAAATGCCATGGTCCTGAAGCTCAAGGAAGAAATTGTCCCTTCCAAAAATATCGACAAAACGCAGGGCTGCTGCCCTCGCATTTTCATAATCGTTGCGTATCAGATATCCCGGAATTTCACCTGCCAGACACGCCGACAGTGCAATGATTCCCTCATGGTACTGCTCAAGCACCTCCATATCTACCCTGGGCTTGTAATAAAAGCCCTCGGTAAAGCCCTTTGATACAATCTTCATCAGGTTTGAGTAGCCCTGATTATTTTCTGCCAGCAGAACCAGATGACGGTAACGGTCATCCGAGACGCTGTTTTCCTTTTCAAAACGGGAGCCGGGCGCAACATATACCTCGCACCCGATGATAGGCTTGATTCCTGCCTCCCGTGCAGCCTTATAGAAATAGATTACTCCATACATTACACCATGGTCGGTTATGGCCAGTGATGTCTGACCAAGCTCCTTTGCCCGCGCAACAATCTCTTTGATTTTGCTCGAGCCATCCAGAAGACTATATTCAGTATGTACATGTAAATGAGTAAATCCCATATTCTTCTCCATTATTTAAACGGCGGTCTTGAGGTATCATAAACCTCTGCGGTATCAAAGAAATAATCAAGTCTTTCAGGGGTAACATTCATACGCTCGCCGTCAATATTAATACGGCCCATTCGCATATAGTCATCCCTTATCTGAATCCAGTACTGTGCGGCATCAACATTACAGAAATACCAGAAGCCCGCCTCTTTCAGCATTTCATATTTGTCGCCCTTATATCCTCGCCAGTCACAGATATCAGCACCATAAGGATAAATATAAATATCCGTATCCCCAACCAGGAGCTGAACCTCATCATGCCAGCGTGTTATATCATATTTCAATTTATCGAGAGTTGCATTGGTCATATTTGAATGTGTATAGCTGTGGCTTGCGAACTCCCAGCCATCCTCCTTCAGGGCCTTGACAACCTCCCTGACCTTATCACGTTCGACCTCAATACGCCTCATCTTCTCATCTTCATCCAGACCGTCGTAAATCTTCATGCTAAGACCCGTATCGTAACCAAGACAGCCTTCATAGCCTGTAACAGCAAGGATTCCCTTTGCCCCGCGGTAGGAGAAATCAGGTCTTTCCTTAACCATTCTGTCTATGATGGGCATCATATCGTACTCTCCGTACATAACCGTACCGTCAATATCCGTATACTGGCAGGTAGGCAGTCCGTCCTCACCGATTACTATCCTGTCCGCAAAGCCGTCATTGTCCATATATTCATAATAGTTTACGTCATCCTGCGAAAGAACAAACGGCTTTTTGCCCTCCGGAAGCATAATAGGCTGCTTTACGAGCTTCTGATTTCCGTTCTCATCGGTCTCTACCTTTGCAATATCATGTATGCTTACAAGAACATAGCCCTTCTCATACATTGAGTCCATCATCTTATTAAACTCGCTGATGGTAGTCATATATTGATTGTAGCCCTGAGGCTTTGAGGATTTCGGTCCGAATGCCCTGCTTGTATCCACAATCAGCGAATGCACGAATAAATGGCTGACTTCTGTATTTTCAGGCCATTTAACGCAGGCTGCCTTCTGAGCTTCAAATTCAGCTATTGCGTTTCCTGCAGCCTCTATTGTCTCATAACCCTCATAGCCCTTTACAAGCTCGATGGCTACATCATAATCATACATTGCGGCCTTGACTGCTGCCTCCTTCAGAACTGCAACAAAAGCTGCAGGTTCAGTGCCTGAAAGGGTAAGCTTTACCGAACGCCCCGCAACAATTTCAGTTTCCCCGGTTATCTCCGGTTCCTCAGGCTTATCAGTCACCTCCGGATCAATTCCGGTATTATCACCGTCTGTCTGTGATGTGTTTCCCGATTCTCCGCCCTTATTTTCATCCGAAAGCGAACCCTGGATATCAGGATTCCATAAAACCTCATCATTTCCTGACTGATCGTTTCCCTTTTCCTGCAGGGGATCCTTCTGCGGCAGCAGATTATCCTCTGCCGTTACCTCCACCAAAGGCTCATCTTCCTGCTCCTCATCATCCCCGCTCAGTCTTCCGACAACAAGAATAAGCAGGACAATAACTATCACAAGCTCTACAAGAATTGCCCCCAAAGCAACCCTGTTCTTAAAAACTTCTCTATGTCGTTCTTCTCTTGTCATTCTTTTTTAACCTCCATGCTAAGTGCTAAAGCGATTAGCTAATGGTTCAGATTGGTGCTAAAAGCCAACGCAATCAGCTCACACCGGGCTGCCCCAAAGCAGCCTGCTGTGAAAAAAAGACCTGTCCCCACAGGTCTTAAATAAATACATTTATAATCTGCTTTTTCTCCTTAATTCATCCGGGTACCTGTCATGAAAAAAATGCCACAATCGCATCCATAGCATCCGACTCGTCTGAGCCGTCAACTATAATGTCTATCTTTTCATTTGCTGCAGTAGCCTTGTTCATAATGCTGATAAATGTCATCATACCCATGATGCTTTTAGCATTAACCTTCTTGTCCTTGTACTCGAAAAATACGGAGCTGTCGTATTTACTTGCTTCCTGTACAAGCTTTGCGATTGGTCTTTTATCAAGATCAGCCGTAATATCAATTGCCATTTTGTTTGTTAACATTTTCTCCCTCCATGCCAACTTTTACCCGCAGAAATCCTGCAGGTTAATCCTTACCATCCTCTTCATTTCGCAGTCTGTTCGCGATTTCTGAAATTTTCATTAATCTATGGTTAATACCGGATTTACTTACCTTTTCCTCATGCAATGCCACCAGCTCTGAAAGCGTTGCGTCAGGATTGTTCAGACGGATGAGGGCTGTTTTGACAACCTTCTCATCAATCTCGTCAAATCCGATTGTATCCCGGATATATTCAATATCTGCACACTGCTTGGCCGAGGCTGCCACAGTTTTGACGATATTGGCCGTTTCACAGTTTACCTGCCGGTTAATCCTGTTCCGTACATCCTTCATTATCCTGATATTTTCAAGCTCCATCAGAATAACGTGTGCCTCCATTACATTCAGCAGATCTACAATCCGCTCACTGTCCTTTACATAAACCACCTGCTGCTTCTTACGGCTGATGATTTTCGCCTCCACATCAAACTCAGCCATCACGGCCGTAAGCCTTTCAGCTATACCGATATCTAAGGTTGCAAATTCCAGATGATAATCCTTTTCAGGATCCGTCAGGGACCCGCATCCCATAAAAGCGCCTCTCAGAAAAGCTCTTTTACAACAGGGCAGCTTATAATCGACACTTACCGATTTTAGTATATCCTCTGTTTCCGATTTTGTAAAGCATATAGTTAATATTTCTTTTCCGACACGATTCTTATCGTAAATTATCCTGCCGCTTATGTCAACAGAAAATAATTTTTTTATTAATTTTTCGATTTTATCCATTACCAGCGGATTTTCCGTGGAAATTTTCCTGCATTCGGAGGTATCATCGCTTCTGAACAGCACCAGAAGCAGACCTCCCAGCTCCGCCAGCCTGCAGTGTCTGGCATTCGGCATGACCTCTGCCAGCTCCTGCTTAACACGCGTAGTGTAATTCATATCCTATTCCTCGAAGCCTAAAAGCCTTACCTCCGGTTCAAGAACAACGCCGGAATTATCATATACCTTTTCAATCACATCGGAAATAAGCTGATAAACCTGAGCTGCAGTTGCATTTCCTGTATTTACCACAAAGCCGCAATGCTTATCCGAAACTCGTGCCGAACCGACAGTGTAGCCCCTCAGACCCGCATCCTCAATCAGTTTTCCTGCGAAATGCCCCTCCGGACGTTTAAATGTACTGCCGGCACTCGGCAGCTCCAGAGGCTGTTTTTCGCGTCTTCTTTCATTCAGTTCCTTTATTTCCGCCTTGATTTTTTCTGCATCGCCCTTTTTCAGAATAAAAGAAGCATAAAGGACAATATAATTCCTTTCCTGAATAATGCTCATTCTGTAGCTGAAGCGGCACTGTTCATTTGAAAGCCTCAAAATACTGCCGTCCTCGTCCATAACATCAACAAAATCCAGAACATCCTTAATTTCACCGCCATAGGCTCCGGCGTTCATCACCACTGCTCCGCCTACGCTTCCCGGAATGCCAGCTGCGAACTCAAGTCCTGAAAGTCCTCTTGAGGCGGCATCATTCGCCAGCTTTGCAAGACTGCAGCCTGCACTCACGCCAACCGTCACCGTTTCCGGATTTTCCGTATTTCCAAAGGTCAGCTCCGGCTGACGGTCCCTGATAAGAATTATGACTCCACGGAAGCCTGAATCGGAAACCAGCATATTCGTCCCATTTCCCAAAATATAGTAGGGAATTTTTTCAGCCTTTACAAGCTTAAGGCACCTCCCAATCTCCTCGGGGCTTTCCGGATTCACGACCAGATCTGCCTTTCCGCCGATTTTAAAGGAGGTATATTCAGCCAGCAGGGCATCCGGAAAAATCCTTTCCTCCGGCAATATCCTTTTAAACTCACCTATAATTCTTCCATTCATATTTCAATATCCACCAATCGTCATTTACGCATATATCATACAAAATACCCGCAGTTCACGCCACTGCCCCGACTTTCCCTTTACGGCCCGGGCTAAGGCACTGCTCAGCTCAGGGTACAATAGGCCGCACCATAAATACCGGCATCATTTCCAAGCTGTGCAAGCCTGAAATCACGTTCACGAAGCACGTTCATATTGTTGGAATCAAAATGCTTCTTTACCGTATCTGTAATGATCGTACCGGCCTT
>JAZQNG010000078.1:0-19245 GCA_045627205.1 Lachnospiraceae bacterium | reverse complement strand
GTCCCCGAATCACAAAAACCTGGCAAGCATTTCCTTAAGTGTATTTACATTAATGGGTTTAGCGATATGCTCATTCATCCCGGCTTCAAGGGCCTGTTTACGGTCCTCCTCAAAGGCATTAGCAGTCATGGCGATGATAGGAATCCGGCTCGTCCATTTTCCATCAAGCTCCCTGATACATTTAGTAGCTTCATATCCGTCCATGACAGGCATCTGAACATCCATAAGTATAATATCGTAATCACCCTCTGAGGAATTTTTCATCTTCTCAACAGCAACAGTACCGTCATTAGCCGTATCAACTATAAAGCCTGCCTCAAGCAAAAGCTCTTCAGCAATTTCAAGATTCAGGTCATTGTCCTCAACAAGAAGAATCTTCCGGCCGCTGAAGTCATAATTCTTAGTAGCCGTATCCTCTTCACTGTCGTCTTCACCGCACATTTTTGAAAGAATCCTGTGAAGATCCGAAGGGAACAGGGGCTTATTAATGAAACCGGTAACTCCGGCCTCACGTGCCTCATCCTCAATGTCAGACCAGTCATATGCAGTAAGAATTATGATAGGTGTATCAGGTCCGACTGCCTTTCGGATTCTCCTTGCCGTCTCAATACCATTCATATCAGGCATAAGCCAGTCAAGAATATAAACCTTAAAGCTGTCGCCGATACGTAGTGCCTCCTCAGTACGAAGAACCGCTTCCTTGCCTGAAACGCACCATTCAGGCCTCATTCCGATATCACGAAGCATCTTCGAAACACTCATGCAGACATTAACATCATCATCTGCCACAAGACCACGTATTCCCTCAAGATGGCTAATGACAACAGGCTCCTTTGCACGTGTCTGAAGTTTAAAATCAAGATTGATATAAACCTCAGTACCTGCATTTTCTTTGCTGTTGATATCTATGGTTCCACCCATCATATCAACAATATTCTTGGTAATGGCCATACCCAGACCCGTACCCTGAATACCACTGACTGTAGAAGACCTGACTCTTGTAAAGGGATCAAAAATATTTTTAACAAACTCCTGATTCATACCTATTCCGTTGTCCTTGACCATAAACCGGTATGAGCCATAGCCGGACTCACGGACCTTCTTCTCACTTATCCGAAGTGAAACAGTTCCACCGGCGGGAGTATATTTAATAGCATTTGAAAGTACATTCAAAAGAACCTGGTTCAATCTTAGTTTATCACAGACAACATCCTCATTTTCAACATCAACCGAATCGATAAAGAAATCAAGCTGCTTTGAATGGATGTCCGCCTGAACAATATCCCTTAAATTATGTATGATATCCGATAAATTCTCATCCCGTTCCTCCAGATTCATTTTACCGGATTCAATACGGCTCATATCAAGTACATCATTGATAAGTGAAAGCAGATGATCTGAGGACTGTCCTATCTTCGTCAGATAATCCTGAACCTGCTCCTTATTGTCAATATGCGATGCCGCAAGCCCTGTAAAACCTATAATGGCATTCATGGGAGTACGGATATCATGTGACATATTATTCAGGAAGGTAGTCTTTGCACGGCTGGCAGACTGTGCCATATCAAGAGCCTGTTTCAGCTGTTCCTGATATTCTGCATTCTTCTTTTCTGCGGTAATATCCGTTATGATACCGTAAAACATCCTTGTTCCGTCTTTATTCTCTTCAAATTTACCTGAATCGTGACACCATATATATTCATCATTCTTTTTACGGATACGGTAATCAGTCTCATAGGTATAGTCCATATCATTCTGATCGATTCCGTTCCAGAACACCTCCAAAACGTGTCCCCTGTCATCCGGATGAATTCTCGAGGACCAGGCTTCAAGAGTATTCGGAAATTCGTATGCATCCTCAAAGCCAAGCACCTTTTTCATCTGAGGCGACCAGAATACTGATTGTATTTCATTAAAGGAATCAATAATGATTCTCCACATTCCCGCATGAAGAAGATCATTAAAAGTAGCAAGCTGCTTCTGCTCCCTCTCCTTCTCAAGCTGAAGCATATTCTTAAATTCACGGTCAGAAATACGCTCAAGAATCATACCAAACAGCTTTGCAATCATTTTGCAGGTTCTTATTTCAGAGTCCGTATACTCATGATAGGAATTAATATAATGACTTGAAATACAGCCCATAGGCTTGCCCTTAAAATATACCACATCTGAAATCATGGATTTTACAGGACAGCAGGCATTCATCAGGCTTCCCTCTTCATCCTTCAGATGATCATTGATAATCACCTGACTGTTCCTGTAAGCATTGCTGTCATTAGGATTGCCGAGACGGCAATTTGCACAGTTCATGGAAACATCCGATATCCCCTCTTTAACCTTTACTGTTCTGAAGCCGTTGATATCAGAATAAATAACCTGGTCACAGCCGAAAACCTCAAGAATCCTGTCTGAAAAGAAATCAATAAAGCTCTCAAGGGTTACATCCTCATTCATTGCATATGAAAGGGCATCCGCACGCAGGACTATATGTTTATACTCCTGTTTGCGTTCCTCCTGAAGCCGATCGTTTATCATTTTTGCATTATATCTTGATACCGAAATTGTAAGAACCTTTGCAAATCTCTCTATGGTTTCACATTCAAGCTCCGTGAACACATGATTTTCATGGAAATAATAAAATGACAGACAGCCGTTCGGTTCACCCTCCAGTAACATTTTCCTGCTAAAGGATGATTTTACATTGCAGCCGGTAAAATTGGGAGCCATATACATATCACTATGACATTCATA
Source organism: Lachnospiraceae bacterium (assembly GCA_045627205.1). Taxonomy (GTDB): domain Bacteria; phylum Bacillota; class Clostridia; order Lachnospirales; family Lachnospiraceae; genus RUG11977. The sequence goes on along the minus strand of JAZQNG010000078.1, from coordinate 16,494 downwards.
TATTTCAGTAATACCATCGCTGGACAACGCATCATGCTTCACATAATTAATACAATGAGGACAGAATCTGTCCGTCTGCGGAAGCAAGCCGACATTCTCCGGTGAATTGACGCATACGAGAATTTCCTCCGTATTACGGTATATAATCTGGTCACAGCCTATAAGCGTCCTGAGCTTTTCAGCAAATTTTTTTATAACCGTAAGCGGATTTCCTTCAAAATCAGCAAAATAACTGATAATCTCAGACCTGAAAAGATGATGATCAAGCTCCATCTGCCTGAGCTTATTCTTTTTATATTCAGCCTCATCAAAACGAATTACATCAGAAACATCCTGAAGTGTTCCCTCGATACGGATTCCATTTGTATATTCTTGATTTCGTACGCCATCACAACGTACCATAAGAATATGTCCGTTTGACCGTCTTATAGGATACTGAATTTCAACATGCTCAGACATCATCCGCTCAATAGCCTTATCAATCAGCTCATTGGAGGGCGCATCAATAAGGTCATGCCAGGCACAGTAGGCTTCCTCAGGCGTATATGACTCATCAAGCTCAAGAAGGTTCATCAATACAGAATCCACAAATACACGCGGTTCCTTACCCTCATCAAGTTCAACCGCCCATAATCCGATATTTGCCTTCGTCAGAAAATCAGACGAAATAGGAACTGTTCCAAGTCTGGATCTCTGCTCGCACAGAATTTCCCCGGCATCAAGAATTTTGTTCATAAATTCCTTCCCCATTTACAATACAATATATTTAAATATACTTTCCCAATACTCTGAATAATTTCTCAATATTAATAGGCTTTGCAACATGGTCGCACATACCTGCATCAATAGAGGCCTGCCTGTCCTCGGCAAAGGCATTGGCAGATAATGCAACGATACATATATCTGAGTCCGGATACATCTCATGTATCCTTTTAGAGGCTTCATAGCCATTCATAATAGGCATCTGAATATCCATCAGTATAAAATCATAATAATCAGGTCCCTTATCTCCCAAAAGCTCTACAGCAGCAAGTCCGTCATCAGCAGCCTCAATGTTAAAGCCGGCATCCGACAGAATATCTACGGCAATCTCACGGTTCATTTCGTTATCATCAACAAGAAGCACCCGCTTGCCTGCAAAAAGGCTTCTGTCTGCAGATTCCCGGACAATCTCCTCTTTAAAATCAAAATCGTTAATGGCATCAATACAGGCATCACCGTCCTGAATCTTCAGTGGCAGCGTAATGGTAAATTTCGTTCCTACTCCCTGCTTACTGGTGCACTCAATCGTTCCCCCCATAAGGTCGACAAATGACTTGCAGACCGCCATACCGAGACCGGTTCCCTGGATACCGCTGACAGTCGATGTTTTCTCGCGTGAAAACTGTTCAAAAACATGCTTTTGAAACTCCTCACTCATTCCAATGCCGTTATCCTCTACGGTATAGCAATAAAGCCCATAGCCGTTATTGGCCTCACCGGTCTGCTCGCACCTTACACAGACTTTTCCACCGTTTGGAGTATATTTTATGGCATTTGAAATAATATTTACAAATATTCTCATGCAGCTTCCAAAATCGCAGATTACATATCGGTTTTTTATATCTCCAAATTCAAATGTAAGTGTAATATTTTTCGTGGTAGCAAGCTCTGACATGGTTGTCTCAATATTCAAAAAGCTGTTATAAATATCCCCATGCTGTTCCTCAAGCGGCGAAATTCCGGACTCAATACGGCTTACCTCCAGTACGCTGTTTATAAGTGAAAGAAGCATGCCTCCCGACTTCTGTGTCTTAACAAGACAGTCCAAAGCCTTCTCCCTATCATCAATATGCTTTATAGCCATATTGGTAAAGCCGATAATCGCATTCATAGGTGTACGAATGTCATGTGACATATTGAAAAGGAAACTGGTCTTTGATTTATTAGCGGCATCCGCAGCCTCCAAAGCATCCTGAAGCTGCTTCTGTTGCGCCTTTTCCTTCGCAATGGCCTCGGAAATATCTCTACAGCATACAACAAACTGAGTTCCATCCTCATTTATTTTAACATAGTCAAATACAACATCACGCTCATAGCCTAGCATTATATCCGTCATTTCAATGCTGAAACGGTCTTTATTTTTAAACTGCTTGAGAATATAATTCGGGCTTGTCATTTTTATACAACGTATACGGTCAGCCTCCGCAATACAGTTTCTGACATAATCGCCCATTGAAACGGAATAATGCTCAACCGAACCGTAGGCATCCTGATATGAACTGTCTATCTTCCATGTATGCATATAATCCCATCCCAGGTCGACATAATAAACCGAAAGGAAGGTATCCGCAAGCTTCTCAAGGGTAGTATGCTCCTCATCCTTTTCTCTTACTCTGAGCAACTCACTCATAGCAACAGCAGCAGCATTTTTAAGAACCGTAATATTATCTACCGCGTAGGATGGATTAACAACTGCAATCAAGCCACCCATATCCGTACCGTTCAGGACAGGCACAGCAATAAGACTTTTTATACCATACTTTTCAGTTAACCCTTTTTCCGAAGCTTCCGACGGATTAAGGAAATATCCCCCCCTCTGTTTAAAAGAACTGAGTATGGAGTCCATGCTATTATTTGGAATATTCGACAGCTTTCCATTCAAATGCTTTGATTTTTCGGCACACCATTCAAAGGTATTGTTTATTACATGTTTTTTATCCTTATATTCAAAAATCCGGCAATATTCCGCATCATAAAAATCTCCGACAAGAGTAAGCAGTTCATTAATGGATTCCGAAGGTGATAAATCAAGCTTCAGTATATTGAAGCAGCTTGTGGTAACCTGCTCTGTGCGTATTTCCGAATCACGCTCGGCAAACCCGACCGCAATTTCATTTGCACATTCATCAAGTGCATCATATTTAACAATATCCATTTCCATCCAAAGATACTTATCATTGAATTTTTGACGGAAACGAATCGAAAACTTCTTTCTGTCTGCAAGATTTTCACGGATATAGTTTTTATCAATCTGAGCAAAAAGATACCTGTCATCAGGATGAATAAAATCAACTGTTCCAAATTTTTTAAAGACATCAAGGCCAATCTCACTGTCTGCAAAAATAGAGTATACCTTATCGACTATAACATCCTTAATGGAATAAATTTTATATGTAGCTTCATCAATATTTACATAAAAAAGTGCAAGATACTCCTCGGCAAGACCCTTGATCATGCCCATATTTTCCCTTAAAAGGGACTTATCCTCCTCAAGCTGCCTATTTGTCTTTCCCTGCTCCTCGCATACCTTCTGCGTAAAATATGCAAGTCTTGAAACAAGTGATCTGTCAAAGGAGCGGTCCTTTAATTTGACAGTATTCTTATTATTATTTCCCTCACTCATGGATACAAGAACGAGGGTCTGGTTCATCACCCTGATTCTTTTTCCGAAACGAAGGATTTCCCCACCGGAATAAAAACCGCTTATCGGAGCAATGTCGTTAAAAATCACGGTTTCCTTTCCGACCTCATCGTTTCCCCAGAACAGTCTCCTGCCTGCACAGGAATATGCCTTAATCAGCTCCGGTTTTAAATCTGCTATCTCCAGAGCCTTATTATAGGTGCCGTCAAGAATTGTATTTTTATCTCCATAGGAAAGCTGAACCTTTGTACCTACCGGTATATTTACAAACATAGACATGGATTTATCCTGATTTATCGTATGTGCGGTACGAATATATTTTGTCCCCTCCTCCTCAACCAAAAGAGGGAAAACAATCATATCCCTGTCTGCAATGGATAAATTAAGATATTTTTCATAGATGGTATAGGCCGGCATTTTATCAATTTCTATAATCTGCTTGTTATTACTTTTTGTAACCACAAACTGACGTCCCAGTCCCTTCCAGCCCAGAACATAATCACTTGTAACATTCAATGTTTTGCCGTAATACAGAACGACAGCCATCCCCTCATAGGTTAAAGGAGAGCCTTTAACAAGAACATTTGCACGGTAAGGATTGAAATCAATACTTGAACTTGCACCGCCAAATAGCACAATATCACTTCTGACATCGGCAATATTACAGTCTAAATGAAGTGAATCAAGAAAGGACATAGAGGGTATAAGCTCAATAGCACGAATACCTGTTTCAGAATTACAATAGCTCCACAGTTCATCAAGGCAGGTTATATCAGAATTATCAGAAACAAACACGGTTTTGGCATAGGAATCCTCTGCTTCAAAAATAATGCAGGATATATTTATGCCCTCAATGGCCTCACCCATAACAATATTCCCTGAAGTCTGGTTTCCGTAAAAACCGGATTCAGGAAATAATTCTTCTATAATCTCAGTAACTTCAGTTATCTGCACAGTATCCGCAACTGACCACGTGATATAGAATAAAAGCTTGCTGTCCGCCACATTCCCGCATTGTTGTTTTAATCCGCCAAGACCTGTGCGTAAATCAATTGAATTTGTATAGCTGATCTGGAACTGCTTCATGCCAACCTCCCCAAGGCATATAACCCTCTCAATAACAAGTGACAAAAACTATGTAAACTCAACCTAATTTTATTATATCATTATATAAAAATTATTCAAATACAAATTTTACTGTTTTGATTTATATTCTTATATATCGTCACTAAAATATTATTATTTTACCTTATATAATTAACCTAAGTCATTCGGTCAGGTCTCTGCACCCGATATATTTCATGCTAAAAACCGATACAGGTAACAAAGAAGTGTATTTTAATAAAAACCCGGTATTCTTCCTTGTTCCCTTGGCGTATTCGTGACTTTAAACCGTTAGAAACATACGCCGCCGGGCGCACAACCAAAAAAAAGCCATATCAAAATATGGCTGTTTTAGGAAAAACATATATTTCATACATAAATAGACTATTTAATTTTCTACCTGAATCAGCTTAATTCTTATTTCCAATTGCGGAAACATCATAAGGAGTCGCCTGATATACATAATAATTCAGCCAGTTGCTGTACATTGTATTGGCATGAGCACGCCAGGTAAGCATCGGTCTCTGTGAAGGATCATCATTCGGATAATAATTTTTGGGCATCTGAATATCAAGTCCCTTAGCAAGATCACGCTTATATTCCTCGTCCAGCGTCATTCTGTCATATTCAGGATGACCGCATACGAATACCTGTTTACCCTTTTCTGCAAGGCAGATACATATACCGGCTTCAGGAGAATCAGCCAGAACTGTCAGCCTGTCATCGTTCCAAACCTCCTCAGGATCGATTGTCGTATGACGGCTGTGCGGGATGTAAAAAACATCATCAAAGCCGCGTACAAATGGCTCCCTGCGTTTATGTACGTTGTGCTTGAATACACCGAACATTTTTTTAGCCAGCGGAATCTTTTTAATCCCATAATGATAATAAAGCGCAGCCTGGGCACCCCAGCATATATGAAGCGTGGAGGTGACATTTTTCTTCGACCATTCCATAATCTCACAAAGCTCGTTCCAATATGCAACCTCCTCAAACTCCATCATTTCAACAGGTGCACCCGTAATGATCAGGCCGTCATATTTTTTATCCTTTATCTCATCAAAGGTCAGATAAAACTGGTCAAGATGACTTTTGGCAGTATTCTTTCCGACATATGATGATGTAGTAAGAAAAGTGATATTTACCTGAAGCGGTGTATTGGAAAGGGATCTCAACATATGAACCTCTGTAGCCTCTTTTAAGGGCATAAGATTCAGAAGTGCAATTTCCAGCGGTCTGATATCCTGCGACATTGCACGGTTTTCATCCATCATAAATATATTTTCATCTTCCATTACCTTCTTTGCAGGCAAATCATTCTGTACACGAATAGGCATCTCTCAATAACTACCTCCCAATTTACCGATTATTTAGAGATGATAACATTTTTCAGGCTAATAGTCAATTGAAACCGCTTTTCAGATATGAAATTAATAAAACATTTATACGAGGTCACAAATAAAAATACCTGTAAAACCGTCAGCTTTTCATGCTTTTAATAATCAGAAAAGCAGCACGTCCTACAGGTATCCTTTATAATCCATGAAGAAAAAATCTTAAATCATAAAACTGAACTGATTTTGTCTACCATTGCCCGGTAATCGGCAATCAGCTTATCATGTTTTGCCTTTGCGCCTTCAAAATCTCCTGTTTTTACACACATCTCAGATTCCTTGGCTTCATCTCCTAATGCATTTGCACCGATTGTATAAGAGGTTGACTTAATCCCATGAACAAGTATACGGTAATTATCCCAGTCCAGTTCATCAAAAGCCTTTTGAACCAAAGCCGCCTTATTCTCATCTACATAAGTGGCAACTACCTCTTCAAAGATATCCTCGTCTCCGCCAACATAAGGAAGAGCAGACTCAACGTCAAGAAAATCAAATCTCTCAAGCATAGTTTTCTTTCTCCTCTTATAAAATATAATTGCTGTATCAAAATTTAACAGCTATGACCTATATCGACATATTACCATATTTTGATAATAATATAAATCAAAAAATTAAAAGTCCCGGATGTAACAATTACATCCGAGACACAAAATCAGATATTATTTGTAAAGCTCAACAAGCTTCTGGAGATGCTCATAACGAGCCTTTGCAGCATCCTCTGATGCAGCAAACAGCTTCTGTGCTCTCTCAGGGAACTTAACCTTAAGTGAGGTATAACGTGTCTCATTGTTAAGGAGATCCTGATATGTTCCGTCGCCTTCCTTAGATGAAAGTGTGAAAGGATTCTGGCCGGCAGCCTTCTTAGCAGGATCGAAGCTGAAGAGATTCCAGTAGCCGGCAGCTACTGCCTTCTTCATTTCATCCTGGCAGTGGTTCATGCCACCCTTAACACCGTGAAGCTCACAAGGAGCGTAACCGATGATAAGTGAAGGTCCGTTGTATGCTTCTGCCTCTGTGATAGCCTTTACAGCCTGTGCAGGGTTAGCACCAAGAGCAATCTGTGCTACATATACATAGCCATAGCTCATAGCGATTTCAGCAAGTGACTTCTTGCTAACTTCCTTACCTGCTGCAGCAAACTGACAAACCTCACCGATATTTGAAGCCTTTGAAGCCTGTCCACCTGTATTTGAATACATTTCTGTATCGAATACCATAACATTTACATTCTCGCCAGAAGCAAGTACATGGTCTAAGCCGCCGAAGCCGATATCATATGCCCAGCCGTCGCCACCGAAGATCCATACTGACTTCTTGCTTAAGTACTGCTTCTTCTCAAGAACCTCTGCACAAAGCTCACAGCCGGCTGCTGCATTTGCCTCTAACTTAGCAATGAGTGCCTTAGCTGCTGCAGGATTCTCCTTTGTTGAATCCTTTGTCTCAAGATACTTAGCGATAAGAGCCTTTGTCTCATCATCAGCCTTCTCGTTTGCAGCGATTTCGTTTAACTTAGCGATTGCCTGCTCACGGAGAACCTTCTGACCGATGTACATACCAAGACCATGCTCAGCGTTATCCTCAAATAATGAGTTAGCCCAAGCAGGACCCTGCTTGCTGTCCTTGTTTACTGTGAAAGGTGATGTAGCAGCGGGACCGCCCCAGATTGATGAACAGCCTGTTGCGTTCGAGATGTACATCTGCTCACCAAAGAGCTGTGTAATAAGTCTTGCATAGCTTGTCTCAGCACAGCCTGCACATGAGCCTGAGAACTCAAGAAGAGGCTGGTTGAACTGTGAACCCTTAACTGTGGTCTCTGCAGGAGCCTCAGCCTTACGTCCAACATTAGCAACAAGATAATCAAATACGGGCTGCTGATCTGCCTGTGATTCCTGAGGAACCATCTTAATAGCCTGAACAGCAGGAGGACAAACAGTAACACACTCGCCGCATCCCATACAATCAAGAGGAGATACACTCATGGTGAACTTGTACTCTGAAGCCTTAGGCTTGGTGTCTGCAAGCTTGATGTTTGCAGGAGCTGCCTTAACCTCATCCTCTGAAAGCATGTAAGGACGGATTGTAGCATGTGAGCAGACAAATGCACAGTTGTTACACTGGATACACTTCTCAGCATCCCACTCGGGAACCATAACTGCTGTACCACGCTTCTCGTATGCAGCTGCACCAAGCTCGAACTGTCCGTCAGCTCTGTCAACGAATGCAGAAACAGGAAGACTGTCACCATCCATAAGAGCGATAGGATTCATAAGCTTCTCTACCATCTCTACTGTCTCAGGACGGCCTGTAAGCTTAGCCTTAGGAGCATCAGCCTCAGGATTTGCCCATGAAGCAGGAATCTCAACAAGGTGAAGGGCATCCTTACCCTGATCGATAGCCTGGCAGTTCATATCTACGATATCCTGGCCCTTCTTTGAGAACTTAGCAACTACCTTCTCCTTCATATAAGCAATAGCCTCATCAGCCGGAAGTACATTTGCCAATGTAAAGAATGCCGACTGAAGAACTGTAGATGTACGCTTTCCAAGACCGATCTTTCCTGCGATGTCTACAGCATCAACTGTATAAACCTTGATCTTGTTGTCAAAGATATACTTCTTAGCAGCTGCGGGAAGATTCTTATCAAGCTCTTCATCATTCCACTGGCAGTTGATAAGGAAAATTCCACCGGGCTTAACATCCTGAACCATCTTGTAGCCCTTAAGGATGTATGACTGCTGATGACATGCAACAAGGTCTGCCTGGTTGATGTAGTAAGGACTCTTGATGGGCTTATCACCAAATCTTAAGTGAGAAATTGTGATACCGCCTGTCTTCTTTGACACATAATCGAAATATGCCTGAATATACTCATCAGTGTGATCACCGATGATTTTTGTCGAATCCTTGTTGGCACCAACAGTACCGTCACCACCGATACCCCAGAACTTACACTCAACAGTACCTGCTGCTGAAGTAATAGGTGCGGGCTTAACCTCGGGAAGTGAAAGATTTGTAACAGCATCAACAATCACGATTGTGAAACGGCTCTTAGGAGCATCCTTAGCAAGCTCTGTATAAATAGGGAATACAGACGAAGGAGGAGTATCTTTTGAACCTAAACCGTAACGTCCGGCTGTAAGGATGATATCGTTAAGACGAGCCTCACGAAGGGTTGTACAAACATCAAGGTAAAGAGGCTCACCGAGTGAACCGGGCTCCTTTGTTCTGTCAAGAACAGCAATCTTCTTAACTGTCTTGGGAAGAACCTTAAGAAGTGATGCAGAAACCCAAGGTCTGTAAAGACGAACCTTGATAAGACCAACCTTCTCACCCTTTGCGGTAAGATAATCAATAACCTCTTCTGCTTCGTCACAGATAGAACTCATAGCTACGATAACGCGGTCTGCATCCACTGCTCCATAGTAGTTGAATAAATCATAATTTGTACCCAGCTTCTCATTAATCTTGCCCATGTACTTCTCAACAACTGCGGGAAGTGCCTCGTAAGCTGAGTTACAAGCCTCACGATGCTGGAAGAAAACGTCACCGTTTTCGTGTGAACCACGCATAGCAGGCTTTTCAGGATTAAGTGCATGCTCTCTGAATGCCTTAACTGCATCCATGTTGCACATTTCTTTCAAATCAGCGAAATCCCACTTCTCAATCTTCTGGATTTCATGTGATGTACGGAAACCATCGAAGAAGTTAAGGAAAGGAACCTTGCCCTCAATTGCTGATAAATGAGCAACGGGTGAAAGATCCATAACCTCCTGGGGATTGGTCTCAGCTAACATAGCGAAACCTGTCTGACGGCAGGCATAAACGTCACTGTGATCACCGAAGATGTTAAGCGACTGTGTAGCTACTGTACGTGCTGAAACATCGAATACGCAGGGAAGCTGCTCACCTGCAATCTTGTACATGTTAGGGACCATCAGAAGAAGACCCTGTGATGCTGTAAATGTTGTCGTAATTGCACCTGCTGCAAGAGAACCGTGAACGGTACCTGCTGCACCTGCTTCTGACTGCATTTCAACAACCTTAACCTGGTTGCCGAAAATGTTCTTCATGCCGGCTGCTGACCACTGGTCAACGCTGTCTGCCATAGGGCTTGAAGGGGTAATGGGGTAAATGGCTGCTACATCAGTAAATGCATACGCAACGTGAGCTGCAGCTGTGTTACCATCCATTGATTGTTTTGCTCTGGACATAACTGACCTCCTAAAATGATTATGAAAGCCTGTACAGACAGTAAAACTGTAAAAAAATCAACCGGCTTCCATCGTTAAGTATTTAGACATATTCTGTAATTTGTATGCGGAATCACAAAATCGCCCAATTGTGGATATTGTAGCACGAAGCAAGTGAAAAATCAAGATGTAATCAATCTTCCCGCTTCATTTCTTTCATTACGGTTTTCATTCTGAAGAGCCGACAATTCATTAAGTCCGCTAATCAGTAAAGTGCTGGTCAGCTCGTTCAGATTCTTCCTGTTCTTATTGAACCTTAAGAGGTTCTGGTTGGAAAGTGCTGCCGTAATCTGTGTCTTCCAAAGAGGAATCGTATTGTAAAGTGTTGCACGGATCTTTTCAGATATCATATCACAGTTTTTTATAAGTATATCTATGGTCGGCTGCTGACGGAGATTTATGTCCTTTGCAGTCCCAAGCTCCATCAGTCTTGCCTCAAGGCAGTTCGAAAGATTCCAGTCCTCCATTTCCTCAAGTATCTCTTTTCCTTCCTTAATCACTTTATCAAACGCAGCTCCGCATTCCAGACAGAGTGTATTAAGATATGTGAGCAATGCCTTTTCCTTCGCAAGACTGACCATATATTTTTCAATGTTTTCCGAAAAGCCGTCAACCCGCGCAATAATCCTTTCGTATCTTTCCGAAATGACCAAAGGATTTTTACCCTCAAAGAACTGAATATCGTCATATTCATCTATACGCTCGATAAAATCCACAAGTTCAGTCAGAATAGAATTAACATCATCAGCCTCTGACATATTAATGCAGCGTAACAGAATCTGTGAAAGCATAGCCTGCTTTTTCTGAATTTCAAGGCCGTATTTTGCTATATCATATCTGTTAGGCAGCTTATTATTTTTCTTTGCCTTATTCAACGCTCTCCCACTCCTGTTTATATTTTGGAACAACTATGTTCTTCCCGAGATTAAGCTTTTTCAGGAAGTTGTCCGCATCCTCATAAATGTCCTTCCCTTTTATATCCATCTGCTTAGGTGTACCTATGTAAATATCAAGAGGCTTAAGATTTATGTTCTGCATGATAAATTCCGTATTTGCAATTGAACCGTAGCCAAGGTACCAGTTTTCTTTAAAGGGCATTGATTCCTTAAGCCTTAAAAGTATTCTGCGTACAAAGGCCTTTCCGCATATCGGATAAAAGCACCTTTTTATGTTAAGCGGTTCAGAGCTCTTTTTTAAAACGATCTCGCACCTGAATACCTCATTATATACACAGCTGATTTCAAAAAGCTTAAGCTGCACAATATACCCGTTTTTTTCGAGAAGCTGAACAAGGTTCATAACTGCAATCCCCCTGTTCATTATCTGTTCATCGGTTGTCGTCATATCATACGAAACCTGCATATAAATATTAATAAGCTTTTTTTCAGCCACACGTTTATTGCGGTACATAGTTTTAGGCGAGTCCGCAAGATATGCAGGAATATTGGGGCGATGACCGACAAAGGAGGGCTCAACTGATCTCGAAAATGTCTTTGTCATTGTTATTGTCCTAAGTGAATTAACAAGCTTTAAAAATTGGTCGTATTTTTCATCATATCCGAAAATACAGTATTCAATTGCCTTTTTAAGGGGCGGTCCGGCAAATTTTTCACTGGCGTTAATACTGTTCTGCGAAATAAATACCTTCTGATTCACATCGGGTGATGAAGCAAGAAACTTCTCAATATCACTTACAGAGTCAAAATACAATTTATAAAGTGTCATTTTGCCCTGATACTCAATCGTAAAATAACGGTAGTCTGCTGGTGATATTCCAAATTCTCCCATTATCTGTTCCCCATTCCGTTTCTGATTTCTTCAACCTTCTTACAGAAGGTATCCGCAATATCCTTACAATGCTTAAACTTATTCAGTTTCTTTTTAATACTGTCAGATAAAAATGCAAGATAGCTCTCATCCTTTGTCTGAATAAACTCATAATCAAGGATTTTGTCCATATTAAAGCTACCGTTCACAAGATATCTTTTAATTCTTGTGACATCACGTGTAGTAATAATTCCGGGTGCTTCACAGTGGCTGCTTCTTGACCATTCATCAGTTGCCATTCTGAAAAGTACAACAAAATCGCTCCAGTCAGGATAATCCTTAAGGATTGCCTTCTCAACCTCATTATCATAGCCGACATATATAGGTGTGAAACGCTGCTGAACCGACTCCTCTATTTTTTCACGTGTTGAATATAAGCTGTCCGCACCGTTTCCGGCTGTATTTCCTGCAGCTATGATTCTGAAATTTGCATGCCTTTTTACATTTTCACCGTTAGGGAAGCTGTAGTGTGCATTTTCATTATTTGAAAGGAAGGAATTGAGCTTTACGGTCGCCCTGCTGTTACCGTTGTCAAGCTCATCACAAAAGGCAATACGTCCATATTTATAGCACCTGTAGAAATTAGGCTTACTATAGCCTCCGTTTGCAGTCTGGAAGCCGAGAATATCGTATTCCTCATTAATATAGCCTATATCTACAAAATCCATCTCAAGAATAGATGCAATCTGGGAAACCATATACGTTTTGCCGCAGCCCGAAGGACCGATAAGATAAGGATTGGCATTCTCCATTACTGCCATAAGAACATCGTCAAACATCTTATGGAAATGAATTCCCTGCTTCATCATTTTCTTTTTTGCAGCCATGGCCATATCAAAGCGCTCTTTAAACATAACACTTTCATCCAGGAATATATTTACCCCGGGAATAGTCTCATCTTCAGCGGCTGCCTGAACCTGAACACCTGCGGCAATATCTGCAGGAGAAGTTATTACCTTAACGCCTGCATTCACAGCATTTACGGCATTCTTTTCATTTTTATTTTTAGCTGAACCCTTCGCCGCCGGTGCCAAAGCAGCAGGCTCAGCTTCTGCTGCAGTTCCCTGCATTGCTTCAACATATTCGGCATTTTTCAGCATAATTTCAAGATTGTTGTCATTAAGCACTGAGAGCTTTTCAAGCTTATTAAGCAGTGCCTCATTTTCAGATGTTTTTTCAATAAGTGATTTTAAATGAGCATCATTCCGGATGAATTTTTCAACCTTTCCCATGGCCTTCCCTGATTCTGTATTGATTTTGGAAAGCTCCAGTCGTGCACTCCTTAAAATATCATTTACCTGCTGCTTTATTTCAGCGGACTTCTCCTCAAGCTCACCCATGATGCCAAGCACAAGCTCCTCACGCTCGGACTGAAGCTTTTTCTTCTGTGAGTCAAGGAATTTCTGGTAGGCAGCAGCCAGTTCGGAATCTATATTTTTTAATTTTCCTTCTGCAAGTGAAACCTCACTTGCACACATATTTTCAACACGGTCAACGGAGGCATCTGACATCTCCTGGATGATTTTTGTCTTCTTATCGAGTACCTCAATAATGTCCTTTGATTTTGCAACAATATCATTGGCAGCCTGGATTTTCTGCTCGGCACGGAGAATCATTGCCTCGTCAACATCGTAAATTCCTGCCATATGTTCAATTCTGGTAACCTCACGGCTATACACAAGCTGCGGCTCAGGCGACCTGAAAAGTCTTCCCGATACCATGATGACATTAGCCGTAAACATCTCCTCATCGGGGAAATAGCTTCTTGCCTGTATTGCATAATCGGCACAAAGCTTATCAGTCTGGTCATTTCTGTTCTCATAGGATACGCTTCTAACCCAATTAATATAGTTTTCCTTGTTTTTAAAAAGATTAAAAAATACCTTGTTAAAGTTTTTATGCTGGATATTACCACCCTTTTCAAACATGGAAATAAAAACATTTGCTATACGCTCAAAATCAGGCGTCTGCTCACCTGCCTGAAATATATAAGGATAAATATCCTCTGCATAATTTATGGCATCAAGATACTTATTTACCTTTATCGATGAATTATCCTGCAGGGCTTCAACACAGCTGATAAACAAAGAAATGGGCCGGATTTTACAATTTTCCGGATCATCGGCAATAGCGTCCAGCTTCTGCACAAAATTGATTATCGAAGAATCCGGTACAACCTTAAATTTTTTAATTATTTTATTAATCTCCTTCTTATTTTCCGATTCAGTTCTAACTATATACATACTAATGACCAAGCCTTTCTATAATGTTTAAATTTATCTTCAGGAAATCACATATCTTCCTTCAAGCTTATCCGTGTATTCACCATTACTGTTCCCGCGTGTATGAAGGAAACCGCTCTGAATCTGTCCATCCGGAGTCAGCAGCTTTTGAACAAGCATGTTATCCGTCATGACAGCCGGTTTATTTTCCGAATTATAAATACAGGTCCAATAGCGCTCCTCTGAGTAGCCGGCCTGCGGAAATGCATATACCCCACAGTATTTTTTAACAGTCACCGCATTGCTGTCATATGCCCTGCTGATAACTGCATAATAAAGCTCAAAAGGCAGCCGGAAAATACTGAATTCATCTGAATCAGTATTAATCTCTTTTTGCGAATCGGTTACAAGCTTCTTTGGAAGAAGCTTTTTCATATCACTGTTAAATCTGGGCTTTTTGAAGGGAGGAATATCCTTCCTTTCAGCATAAAGCTCCTTGCCGTTACAATGTACCGAATGCTCCTCAATAAGCCTTCCATCCAGCAGACTGTAGGCGCTGTATGCAGAAAAATCAAGGTATTCGGATTTTGCCGAAACAGACAGTCCAAGATTTTCAAAACGTATATTTATCAGCAGGCTGTTGCCCTCAACAATGAAGTTTGACAGATTTACGGCATAAAGACCGTCATTCTCCTTAACCACCTTAAAAAATACATTTACGGGCTTATCAGCCTGAAGCGCATGGAAAAGTGTGGAACCGCGCCAGCCATATTTAGTTCCTGTGACGGTAAATTTAACTGTAAGCATTTTATAATATGCTTCAAGAAAATATAAGACCATTGGCGTAAAGCGCTTACTTAAGGTGGAATCTGCAGCTATTACAGGTTCCTCAACAATATCCTTTTTTATATATTCAAAAATGACACTGTCCTTATCATATCCGGCCTCAAGCAGCTGCCTTGTATTGTCGTCCATAAGTATGGCCGATTTGTCAATAGCAAGCCTGTAATAATCAAATATCTTTTCAACAAGCTCATCATAGTATTTATCAAGTACACACAGATTGATAAGCCTGTTTTTCGAATAAAACACCGCAATTCCCGGATACGAACCGGAATAGGTATAATATTCAGATTTATTCATAACAGGATTTAAATCGAAAAGTCCGTAAATATGTATCATACTGACATCATCAATATTACGGATTTCAAGCTCCTGCTCCTCCATCAGTCGAAACATTGCTTCCTCCCAAGATTTATTAAAGCTTTATAGTTATATTATCATTTTCATTCAGGAAATAGTCTGTTGAAGCATTACAATAAACAATTTTTATTTTGCAGGCCCTCTCCGAATGAATACTGTAATCCCTAAGACGTCCGTTTTCCCATTCCATATCAAGTGTACAGCCGCCTACAAGCTTTATGCCGCGTACACTGCCCGTCGGCCATTTTGAGGGTAGGGCCGGCAGCAGGACGGTCCGTCTTTCATTGCTCTGCACAAGCATCTGCACAATACCGCAGATTCCGCCGAAATTACCGTCGATCTGAAAGGGCGGATGATTGTCAAACATATTAGGCAGGGTGGATTTTATAAGCAGAAGCCTGAAATTTTTAAAGGCCTCCTCACCATCGAAAAGTCTCGCATAATTGTTTATAATCCAGGCCCTGCTCCATCCGGTATGTCCGCCTCCGAAGGACAGCCTGCGTTTAAGGGTCTGACCGGCAGCCTCAGCGAGTTCAGGCGTTTCATCCGGAGTAATCATATCTGAAGGATGAAGTCCGTAAAGCTGTGAAATATGCCTGTGTCCGGGCTCAACCTCATCATAGTCCTCAATCCACTCCATTATCTGTCCGTATTTACCGATCCGGATAGGTACAAGCCTTGAAAGAGCGGCCTTTATTCTTTCATTCAGTTCATCGTCAACGCCAAGGACCTCTGCAGCCTTTATGCACTGTGAAAAAAGATCATGAAGAATCTGATTGTCCATTGTTGTTCCGATTGAATTGGCACCCTGCTCCCCGCTTGGAAGAATATAAGTATTTTCAGGTGAAACAGAGGGACAGGTTACAAGATATCCCTTATACTCAATCAGAAAATCAAGGAAAAATTCTGCAGCCTCACGCATGATAGGAAAGCTTTCCCTCAGGAAATCCTTATCAGCTGTATATAAATAATGCTTCCACTGATGCGTGCAAAGCCATGCGGCGCCCATTACCCAATATGAGCCCGGAATCCAATGGTCCTGTACTGCCGTATCACCCCACAAATCAGTATTGTGATGCGCTACCCAGCCC
>JAZQNG010000077.1:0-9092 GCA_045627205.1 Lachnospiraceae bacterium | reverse complement strand
CTTCTCAAGTCTTTCCGCTTCAAGTCTTTCCTTTTCTATTCTCTCTGCTTCAAGTCTCTCTGCTTCAAGCCTCTCCTTCTCAAGTCTTTCCGCTTCAAGTCTTTCCTTCTCTATTCTTTCTGCTTCAAGTCTCTCTGCTTCAAGCCTTTTTGCTTCGAGTCTTTCTGCTTCAAGCCTCTCCTTCTCAAGTCTTTCCGCTTCAAGTCTTTCTGCTTCGAGTCTTTCTGCTTCAAGTCTTTCTGCTTCGAGTCTTTCTGCTTCGAGTCTTTCTGCTTCAAGTCTCTCTGCTTCACGCATCTCTTCTTCAAGCGTTTCCTTTTCTTCAGGTGTTAGACTTCTTCTGCCTTCGCCGGAAATACCTTCATTTAAATCTGCAATAGCCTGGGCAATAATATCTGCAACCGGATTGTCTTCTTCCGCTTCTTCAAATTCCGTTTCTTCCTCAACAGAATAGTCCATTGCAGCATCTTCTATAGCACGTTCTTCCTGTTCTTTTTTCTGATTCCAATAACTAAATCCCATTAAAAAGTACCTCGTCAATATCAAGTGACTATATATATGGTTCCAATTCGCCTACTAACACAATATGTATTATCTTATTACATTTGTCAAGAAGAATCAACAAAAAAAGTAAAAAGAAGCAAAAGACATTCAGGATAATAAAAAACCTGCCCAAAGGCAGGTCTTTTACTATCCTGAAATTTACATTCTAATCCTCATGCCACGAGTTTTGCGAGTGGCTAATGGATACAATTTGAGGAGCTCGCGACTCAAATTGCCGTGCGAAAAATTAGCGCATAAGATTTTTCGCACTAATCCTCATGCCACGAGTTTTGCGAGTGGCTAATGGATACAATTTGAGTAGCTTGCGACTCAAATTGCCGTGCGAAAAATTAGCGCATAAGATTTTTCGCACTATGCAACAGGACCTATCACTGCAGATACAATTCCTTCCTTTCCGCTCTTTGCATCCCATACACCCCAGGTAAGAACACAGTTTGCTTCAATTCCGGTAGCATAAGTTTTACCGTTCTCCTTGCCACCCTTTGCGTTGCATTTAATTCTGCATTTAACGGTAGTAGTTTCGGTTACATTCGGTACTGATACAGACCATTTTCCTGTTGCCGGATCAAGGAATTCATACGTGAGGTTTTTATTCTTTTCGAGTATAACCTTTCCGTTCTCGCACTTCAGCTTTTTCTCGGATTCAATCACGCCTCTTGCTTCAAGTACGATAACCTGTGTTTCAGTAACCGGCTTAGTTTTAGATGCATTCATCCATATATATATGATTCTGTTTTCATCTGTCAGATATTCCTTAATGCTGATTCCCTTAGCCTGCTCAGCTGTAGCAGCCGCCAGGAATTTTCCTTCCAGTTCCTTGGAGGTTTTTTCTGTTCCAAGATATGCGTTTGAATTGAAGTCATACTTCTCGTAAAGAAGGTTCGGAAGTTCTTCTCCCAAAAATACACTTACCCCCTTCTTAAGCTTCAGTATTTCCTTCCCATAATCTGCCTTCAGCTTTAATGACTTCTGTACGCCTGCAACCTTTATCTTTTTAGTTTTGGAAGCCGGAGTATTGACAGTTGCACGGATACGATAGAAGTAGGTTTCCTTCACCTGTTTTCCCTTTGAATCAAGGTCAGATACCCACACACCACCGGATATAGGCCATATACCAAATCCCTCTCTGCCAATCTTCTTACCATCAGAAGATATTCCGATCTCATAATACTGATAAAGATTTTCACTCTTTCCATTATTCAAAAGTGTCCATTGTCCGTTTGTACTGTGGTACGGATCCGAATAGAGACTATAATCAACCTTCAGCGAACTGATTGCCGGGCGCTTATTGATTGTAGCGAAATAATATGTCTTTGCATCCTCTGCAGGCTTTTTCTTCTTTGTATCAAATTTTGTTGCAATTCTGATATTGGTTACCTTACTGAACGCCTTTGACAGATTTTCGTCTGTAAGCTTTCCCTTTATCCATTTCTTTCCGCCATCAAGCGAATAACATGCATAGCTTACTGAAGAAACAAATTTCTCCTTCGTCATGTTGATATAGACCTTGTCAGTTCTCTTGTTTGTATCCCCATCATAAGCATAATTTATGATATCCTCACGAGGTTCATAGTCTATGAAACCGCCTGCAAGGTTTACTCCGCTTCCCGGATAATTGTAGCTGTAGCATTCTTCTACAACCGGAACGCTGTTATTATCTCTGATAATGAAGGTTTCCTTTATCTCACAGCCTGCCAGTGAAAGAATTACATCATATCGTCCCTCATCAACCGGAGCAATCTCATCCTCATAATTTGAGCCACTATATACACGGTAATCATCAGGTGAGGCCGAATCAGGATCCATCCCATCCGGTAGTATTGGGGTACCTATAATTCCATTATAATACAACTCATACTCCGGAATAACCGATTTTCCGGCACCTTCAACTTTGACTGTAGCATATGCGCGTGATGCTACATCCTTTGTTGTATCCAGACCAAGTGTAAGAGTAACCGGTTCATCAAAGCACTCACACTTTGAAGGAGTTTCGCTCAGACATGTGACCGTCATAACCTTGTCTTTCACCGTTACATTCCAGAGGTGTTCATGCTGCTTTATAAAGCAGGCAACGATGGATGTGTCTGCTGTTATATCATTGACTGTATATGTTGCTGAGGTTGATACATATTCCGAAGCTCCCTCCGAGGTCTTCCAGCCAAGGAAATCATAGCCTTCATTTGGAACAGCAGTAAAGGTACAGCTGCCATTAAGCCCGACAACAGGGCTGCTTACCTCAACTGATCCCATGGTTACATCATTCATCGTAGCTGTACACTTATACATATTGGGAACTGAAATGCTATAATTATAGGTTGTACCGTTATATGTTGTCTGTTGGTTAGTAACTGTTCTGCCTTCACCGATATAATCGTCCCAAAGCTGAGTACCCATTTTGGTTGTTTCGTTCGGCTTCAACATATTTGAGGTAAAATAGCCACCGTTAAATACATACTTTGCTTCTCCTGACCAGAACATCGGTCCGTCAAAATAGCCGCCGTATATTTCAATTAAACCATTTGCCGAATCAGTTACTCCAGCAAAGTATCCGGATTTTCCGGAGACATCCCAGTGGAATTCACCACCATATATGTACATGGATTCGTTGAGGCATACAAGTGTCGACATCTCAGTATTTGCACCCGGTTCATCTGCCTTAGGGCATAAAACCTTACCGCCATAGATATACATCCTGATGGCGGCACCTTTGTCCCCCCACATATTGATGACACGGAATTGCGTTCCACCATTTTGGGCATCAAGAACAAAACCATCATACATCCTAAGGGTTGTATTCGCAGTACCGCAACGAATTCCCGAAAGA
The DNA here is from genome assembly GCA_045627205.1 of Lachnospiraceae bacterium. GTDB lineage: Bacteria > Bacillota > Clostridia > Lachnospirales > Lachnospiraceae > RUG11977. Next base: position 5,704 of record JAZQNG010000077.1, on the reverse strand, counting down.
ACATCCTTATTATTACCATTCATAAGGATTTTGCCGCCTGAGCCCTTCATGTCAAATTCCGAACAGACATTTATCAGTGATATGCCGTTATTATTTGCTGTCAGCGTAGTTGTAATACCCTCTTCACCTGAGTTCAGGGTAATTTTCTTTTTATGGGTATTATTGACATTTATTGAACCGGTATTGCTACAGTCCTTCAGAATGGTTATTTCGCAGTCTGATTCAGAAGCATTTGCCGCAGAAAAAACCTCACTTAAGGTGTCGTAATACAATACCGTCTGACCATCGTCAAGAGAAGCCACACTGCTTGCTTCCTGCGTTGATGAAGCTGCTGACACTTCAACATCCGGTCCGGACATTAATATCAGCATTCCAAAGATAAGCATTAAAGATAAAATAACTCCGACATTTTTCTTCATATCGATATCCTCCTTGATAACAATATAAAATATACTGCAGGAAAATCCATTCAACATAACACTGTCGCAGAAATGATTCCTTTCAAAATAATGCTGCACCCGGATTTTTCCCCGTATTAAACTATATAATACTCCTACTTTAGATTTTAATACCTGTCAGAAATAAGGTCAATCCTCAATTTTACGCAAATAAGAACAATTTTTACGCATTCGCTTAATATGGTATTGTGTTCAAGCAAAAAGCCGACAGCTTTCTGAACAAATAACGTTCTAAGCTATCGGCTTTTAAAAGTCTGATTTGACTATGAATATCAAGAAAATATGATGAAGCTCTGTTGTACAGCTATCCAAGCTATTAATCAGCTAAGCGACCGCTCCGGTCTCAAACACCTGCGGTATTAAACACTGCCTTGCCTGATACAATGCTGTCCTTTATCATTGTGCTGTATGTATCAAACAGCTGCTCTGAAATAGTGAAAACAGGTTTTTTAGCAATGTATCTGAAGGCCTTTGCACCTACTGACTTAAGCTGCTCACCGGGCAGGACAATATTCTTAAGGCTTCTGCATCTTGCAAATACAGCGCTTCCAAGCTTCTTCAGGCTTGCGGGAAGTGAAACGCTTTCAAGCTTCGGACATCTGTAGAAGGATTTTGTTCCTAAGCTTGTGAGCTTTTCGCCCTCAAAGATAACCTGCTCCAGAGAAGAACAGCGTGCAAATGCATATTTACCTACTGCCGTAACATTTTCAGGGAAGGTCACGCTCTTCAGTTTTTCACAACCATAAAATGCCTTTGTTCCAACCTTCTGAATATTCTTTCCTAATTTGATTTCCTGCAGCTTTGAATCCTTATAAAATGCCTTTGCTGAAACCTGAACAACCTTGTATTCAACATTGTTTATGGTTATAGTATCAGGAATGGTAACGGACTTACGTGCCTTGGAAGGCTTTTCATAGACTACTTCGGCAACTCCATCCTTTAATACCTTATAGTAGCCATAGCCCTTCTTAAACTCATAATCCTTTTTCAGATTCTCAGGAATGGTCTCGGTATCCTTTTCAGGCTTATCAACAACCGGTGTTGTTTCAGGATCCTTTTCAGATGTATCTGTACCGGGCTTGATTACAGGTAATTCCGGCTCAACTTCCTTGGTAGGAACGGGAACTACCGGAGTTACTTCAGGATAAGTACTCTTAGGAAGAGGACTGCCAACTGCAACTGTGATACTTGTGCTGATTTCATTACAATAATTACACTGAACATAGTAGGTTGCAGGTACTGCTTCAGTTGCAGAAGTTGCCATACGCGATGAAGCTTTTGTTGTAAAGCTGTGAGCGATTGTGCTTCCAACAGCTACTACCTTTGCACGATCTGTTTCACCGCAACGGTCGCACTTTACATAGTAATATGCAGGTGCCGTACAGGTTGCGTCAGATGCCTTTTCTGAAGATGCGGTTGTACCAAAGCTGTGTCCGAGCGCAGCGCCAACAGCAACAGTCTTTGAACGGTCTACCTCACCGCAACGGTCACATTTTACATAGTAATATGCAGGCGTTGTACAGCTTGCATCAGATGCCTTTTCTGAAGATGCGGTTGTACCGAAGCTGTGTCCGAGAGGATTTCCTACATCAACTGTAACATCGGGATTTATATGAGACTCATAATTAACCATATTGTCACAGTATGCATAATATAAAGCAGACTTTGTACAGGTTGCATCGGCTGCCTTCACTGTAGAAGCAAATAAAGTACCTGTCGATGAATGTCCAAGCGGTGAACCTGATTCAAAGGTTACCTCTCCGGTCGTACCCTTGCTGGACAAACCGCACACACAGCTCTTGTAATATACTGCAGAATGCTCACAGTCTGCCTCTGATTTGAGATATGCAGACTCGGCAACCTCCTTATCAAAGGTATGAGTAGGATGATTGTCCCACTTCGCATACAGAGTTCTGTCACCTGTAATGGCAGTTGAAAAATCAAATTTTTCGCTATCAAGACATGTAGCAGCTGTATACCAGCCAAGGAATTTGTATCCGTCATACAGGGGAGCTTCAGGTTCCGTAACTGTCTGGCCCTCCTGTACTCTCGCTGAAGCTACAGCAGGTGCAGCAGCCCCGGGGCCTGAGACATAATCTGTGGTATTATATGCCACGGTATAATTAAAAAGCCTTGTTATCTGGAAATAAATGTCTACGTTATAACCGTACGCTGTTCCATGCGCGTCCGCTACGGAATAACATACACCATCCTTAAAGCCTTCAACAGTGATAGTGCAGTCATCCTTTTGCAGCTGACTAAAATCAAAGGTACCGTTATCAGTTGTATATAACGTATATTTAATATAAACTGTGTCACCGCCATCAATCTCTGTAGTAAAGCCACCGTCACTAAGATCGTTATATCTGCTTACACGTGATTTTTCTATGCTATAATCTGTAGGGCTTCCTGTCTCCCACGAGGGAACGGCTGAGGTTTCTATCAAAGCCTTATACCCTCCGTCTGTCACGTCTGTCTGTATACCGGTTGCAGTAACTGCAAAGCCGGTCAGCTTATATTCTGCCTCACCCTTTACTGTAAGGGTTAATTCCTTTTCGGAACTGCCCTTGCTGTTAGTAGCTACAACCGTAAAGGTGAAGGTACCTGCCTCTGTCGGGGTTCCGTCGAGAATACCTAAATTTTTTAAGGTTAATCCTGCAGGAAGGCTACTGCCAGTTTTAAGGGTCCATGTCGTATAAGCTTTATAACCATCTGCAGTTTTACTTTCAGCAGTCAGGGTTTCGTCATAGGGAACACCCTTTGCCGCCAAAGGAAGAGAATCAACAGTAATGTCAGGTACAGCAGTCGCTTCCTGTTCATAAGTATAGGTAATCGTATATTCTTCACTGATGTAATTAAGCGTTGCCCCCAGAGGTGAATCAAGGGCAACCAGTTTAAACGTATATTCTCCACTGGGTTTATTCCTATTTCCCAGAGCTTCTTTTAATTTAAATTCCGGCGGGCAGTTTGTTGTGTCATAACCAAATTCAGAGGTCAACCAATTGGTTCCGTTGTTATAAAGTGAATATCTTACAGCGCCAGGAAAACTATCCCAGGTAAGCACACCAGCTGAATCAATGCTGACTCCCGTTATTGCAGGAAGCGGCTCTGTTGCCTTTACCTCTGCCGGCACCACCGACAGACACATCACCAGACAAAGAATCAGACTGATGATTCCCTTTAATCCTGTCTTTTTTTTCATTTCAATTCTCTCTCTTTCCTCCGATTTTCCACCGGAATAATCTGTTATGTAAATACTTTCATCTGCCCTTATAAGCCTTATGATGAATTCAGGCATATGCCAAGAATATTAAGCCTATTATATCATCATTTTCCCAAAAAACAAGTAGAAAGCGCGAAAATGGTAAACAGAATAAGTTAATATATGCGTAAAATTGCGTGTTTTGCTGATATATACATTTGTGAAGTCTACATACAAAAAAACGTTTTATACTGCACCGCTACCGCATTTTTTCACACAATAAACGTTTTTCCGATAAAAATGGTAAAATAATATACCAAGAATTGCTATTATAAAGGATCCAAAAAAGATTATCAAAGCATATATATCCGGAATAAACATGACCGAGATACAAGCCAGCGAAATCAATACTGCAAAAACAATCCAGGCAATTCCATGCTTCCTGTTCCAGGCCCTTATGTCAGTTATTTCTTCAGCATTCAGCGCCTTCTGGCCGGTAAAAAACCAAGAGGCTCCTTGCTCGTCAGATAATTATAGACTACCACGACAAAAATCACATCACAAAATAGAACCGTAATTCACAACACCAAAATAATACCAATCAAATCCATCACCAAACCATTTCCCAATCACCTATGGTAAATGAATACTCACTAACAACAAATAATCGGATATCCTATCCTCTGTATTTATAGTGCATAAAGCAGAAGACTTCCAAAATCAAGCCTTTTGAACAGCCTGACACATATATCATTTTATGATGTGGGTGTCAAAAATACTGACACCCACTGATACACGCATTTCTTCGCACTTTTTGCTCTCGAAATGCCAAAAAAAGCAAATGGTTTTAGCATCAAATTAAGCACCTCTATTTCCATATAAAAAAGTAATTCATCCTTTGGGGACAGGTATTGTGCATTTTGGGGACAGGTATTGTCAATTTAGGAACCGTCCCCATGCAAAAAAGGGACAGGTGTTGTCGATTTAGGAACCGTCCCCATGGTTCGTCCCCATGGTTGCTCTTGACTTAGAATTCAAATAAGAGTAAAATAGTGTCAATAATTTTAGGAGGATTTCAATATGCAGAACCCTATTGTTACAATTGAAATGGAAAACGGCGACATCATTAAGCTCGAGCTTTATCCCGAGATTGCGCCCAATACGGTAAATAACTTCATATCGCTTATTAATAAAGGCTTTTACAACGGCCTTATCTTTCACCGTGTTATAAAAGGATTTATGATTCAGGGTGGCGATCCCGAAGGTTCAGGCTACGGCGGACCCGGATATTCAATTGCAGGTGAATTTACACAGAACGGATTTAAGAACGAACTGAAGCATACACGCGGAGTCATTTCCATGGCACGTTCAGACAATCCCGATTCAGCAGGCTCACAGTTCTTCATCATGCACCAGGACTACGACAGTCTTGACGACCATTACGCATCCTTCGGAAAGGTTATTGAGGGTATTGAAAATGTAGATAAGATTGCAGAATCAAGAGTATCTTATATGAACGACCGTCCCCTTGCAGACCAGGTTATGAAGACAGTCAGTGTCGAAACCTTTGGGGCAGAATTTCCCGAGCCCGAAAAAATCTGAGTAAAGACTGAAAATTTCGCGTGCACCTTAAAAGCATAATAAAAAACCTTTGAAAACGGATAATTTTCAAAGGTTTTTTATCATGTTTCTTAAAAAAATTGGCTCAATCACAAATTTTGTGGGATTTAGGATTTCGAACATAGTCCTTCCTGCTTGCATCGAATAACTTTAGAAAGAAATATTCATCATCAGGATATCCATAGCCCTGTCTGCGAAGAATCTTAATCTTGTTGTTTATACCTTCAATCTTTCCAGCTGAGATATCATAAGTTGCGTGGGCAATGATGCCCTCAAACAGGTGGCCAAGCAGACGCTCAAACCACAGGAAGTGTGGATTGTCCGTTGCTTTGCACATATCCATGATGCTGATGATGTCTTCCGCCATGATGGCTTCATCTTTTCTTGAATAGGCCAGGCTAAGCTTCTCCTTGATCAGATCCAG
>JAZQNG010000076.1:0-24078 GCA_045627205.1 Lachnospiraceae bacterium | reverse complement strand
GGCGCGTCAGCAAATGGAATTATAGCACCGTAATTTTGTCTTGTCAACACCTTTTTGATACTTTTTTCAAAAAATTTTTCGTTCAACTTGTACAATTCCTAAATGCCCGTTTTTACTACAATATCTTGTGGTCTGACGCCCTTACAGACCACTATTTTTACTGAATTGTGTTTATTATGTACCTGCCGTCCGAAATTCATTAATCCTCATTTCCTAATTTCAGACACAAATACCATGAAATATATCGTCGTATCTGATTGATTATCATAAATATCATCTATACATTCATTTACTATTAATTGCATTTCCTTCCTTTTCCCTGTACAATTTTCCACCTGCTCACAGCAATTAAATCATAGTTTATAACTTTGTTGAGATATAATCAGGTGTCATTTGGGGGACAGGTTATTAACATTTAGGAACCGTCCCCATGCAAAAAGGGGACAGGTTATTGTCATTTAGGAACCGTCCCCATGCAAAAAGGGGACAGGTTACCGACATTCAGGAACCGTCCCCCATGTGGCGTTATGCGGTGGCGGACATATGGATGTTATTATCGGTGATGATGATTTCATCCATTGTCACGCCCAACACTGCAGCCAATACAACCAGATTGTCAATTGTCGGCAATGAAACGCCGTTCTGCCACTTGTAGATTGCCTGTGGCGTTGCGAAGCCGAATATTTCCTGGATATTCCTTACGGATAGTCCTGCTGCCTCACGCAGTCTTGTGATGTTTACACCGGTTGCCTTCATATTCACGGCCGGTACACTATTGAAAGTTACAATTGTAACCATTTCTCTCGTTTCCTCCATTCTGACCCCCGACAATATTTCCGCCTTTGCACACCCGGCAATAATACTGTCAGGGCGTGCATCAGTCGGAGGCCTTAAAATTATAAATTGGTTTTAATACATCAATTACGTCTACAGATGCCTTTACCACATCAAGTATGTCATCCAGGCGCTTGTAGGCCATCGGTGCCACGTCCAATGTTTTTTCATTAATAGAAGTGGAATATACTCCCTTCATTGCTTCTTTGTAATCATCAAGGTTCAGGCTTTCCTTTGCCCTGTTTCTTGACATGATACGGCCTGCACCATGCGGTGCGGAGTAATTCCATTCCGGATTTCCCTTTCCCATGGCCAGTATGCTCCCATCTCTCATATTAATCGGAATCAGCACTTTTTCTCCACTATGGGCTGCGATTGCGCCCTTTCTTAATATCATTTCTTCTGTATCGATATAATTATGAATAGTATGGAATGCATCAGAACCGGTCATGCCCGTTCTGTCCAGAATGATTTCCGCCATCCGTTCCCTGTTTCGTCTTGCAAAGGCCTGACAGATTTCAACATCGTGAAGATAATCCTCCAGATATCTTCCTGAAAGATAACAAAGATCCTCCGGCATACTTGTTTCAGATTCATATACCTGACAGTGAAGCTGCTTTAATGCCTCCTCTATTTCTGTCCTCCGCCCCTGCTCCTTGTAGGTCCTGATGATCTCATCACGTTTTTCAAAATAATCCGCATAGCCTCTGTTCAGATTGATTGCAAGTCTCTGATAATACTCTGCGACCTGTTTTCCAAGATTTCTTGATCCTGAATGGATAATCAGATACCTCGTTCCATCTACGGCTTCATCTATTTCAATAAAGTGGTTACCGCCACCAAGTGTTCCGAGTGAACATTCCAGTCTCTGTATATTCTTTAATTCTCTGAAGCAGGTAAGTGAAGTCAGGTCAAAATGCTCCTGACATCCGTCCCACACATTCATTCCTGAAGGAATGTAATGTGCTGCCTCATCAACCCTTTCAAAATCAACCTCTGTATTATCAAGTCTTACTGTATACATGCCACAGCCGATATCGACTCCCACCACATTCGGCACTGCTTTATCTGTAATTGTCATTGTGGTCCCGATGGTGCAGCCTTTACCTGCATGAACATCCGGCATGATCCGGACCTTTGAACCCTCTGTCATGGCATAATCGCACATTCTGCGGATCTGCTCTATGGCCTCGTCTTCTATTACCCTTGCATAACAGATGGCTGTATTGACTTTTCCTTTGATTTCAATTGAATCCATGATTTTTTTCCTCCTAATGCAATGAATGAAATGAGCTACTCATGAAGTAGATTGTTATTTATCCATTGGACAGTGTTCCATGGGAGATTTGAACTCCCGACCATCTGATTAAAGGTCAGATACTCTTCCGGCTGAGTTAATGGAACAGAGTTTCAAAACCGAATACATCAGCTTAAAAACCTTAACAAAAAACCGCTCGCCCATCACGGCAAGCGGCTTGTTGAAAACATTTATCAGTTGCAGGCTGCCACAGCATCAGCTGCACATACCATCTTCTAAACAATTCACACATATCTGCTTATCCTGTAATGAACACACAAATTGAGAACTCTTTTTATCGAAGCAGAGTCCCTTTGATTTTATCTGTTCATACTTAGGATAATCAAAACGGTTCATTGTCATCATTTCTGTTTTCCTTTCCCGGACCATTTCCAGGTCCGCCTGTCATGTTACCTTTCGTAACCATTATCGACATACTATCACAAAAAATTTAGTTTGTCATTATACCTGTGGTATAAATTTTCTGAAGCAGCTTTTTATTCCGCCTCCGGTACACCAAACAGATACCCGTAGTCATGCTTGATGCTTGCCTCATAAGGAAGCTGCGGAAGTCCTCCCTTCGGTGACAGGGCACACCTGATAAGGCTTTTTGTCAGGTTCGGAACATCCTCCCTTGTCAGCGCCTCCTGAACCTCCATCCACAGGACCTCGCTGTTCTCATCATTATCCGAGGTCGGCTCGCCGGATACATACTCTCCCCTGAAGGCAAGGTACCAGTCCTTTTCATTTATCCTGATTCCGATAACCTCCTTCGGCTCAATTACAACACCGGTTTCCTCCATATACTCGCGTTTTACTGCCTCTATGGGTGATTCACCTATATTGCAGTATCCGCCGGGAATTATCAGCTTACCCTTCCCGTTACCATAGGTGTGGCGTCCGAGAAGCACCCTTCCATCCTTTATTACTACTGCAGTCACCGACTGTGACCAGTTTGTATTTCCTGTTTCCATATTACCTCCTAATGCAACGAATGTAATGAGTTGCTCATGGAGTTGATTGGTGCGTTCTTTGCACCAATCTCTTAGTTTGAAAATTTATTTTCAAACTTTCTCCTAATGCAACGAATGTAATGAGTTGCTCATGGTCTGACCCTTCAGCTGATTTATTCCGTTTTAGCTTCTGCTTTATTTATTACCGATTTAGTAATATAGATTTCACCCTCCGATACAAAAATTGCACCGTAGTCCTTTATTATTCCATCACGCAGCTTCTGGCCCAGCTCCATGGAGACTAAGTATGCCTCAAAGTTATTAAGGATAGCGTCGTTCAGCATTTCCTCTGACATCTTCAGCGTCTTTTCATCCGATTCACTCATCATTGACTTCAGACTTGAAAACTGGTTGACATATCCGCCGACTGCATCCATTACAGGACATTGTCCGTCAGCATATTTATAAAAGTCGTCAGTATCGGAAATTATGGCCTTGTCCAGCAGATAGGTCCTCGCTTCGCCATTATAATCCAGTAATAATTCCCTGGCTTTATCTTCATATTCCGAAAGATTAACCGCTTTATCATCTGCCCATACAATAAAATATGTACCGCCGCCCCATTCTAAATAGCCTGCCTTAATTAATTCCTCTGCAGACGAAGCATAGCTGATACCACCCTCCAGGGTAACATCCGGAATGTGTTTTTTTGACAATAAATACATATTAGCGGTAATCTGTTCCTCTGAGGTACTGGTTATCAGTCGTTTTAAAGTGTGTAAAAATATTGTACCTCCGTTATTATTTTCTCCGGCATTATCAACAAGCTCACCATTTTCATCATAGAATTTCCCACCTGCTCCATAAGCAGGAACAAAACCCTGCTTGTACAATGAGCCTGCCGTCTGCTTCAGTTCACCGGACAGATCCATGGTTTTCCCCTCGGACTTCACCTGCAGGTATTTATTTGATGTACTGCTGCAGCCCGCAAGAGAAAGACTCAATGCAAGAACCAGCAAAATAGAAACAATACTTTTTTTCATAAAACAAACCCTTCCTTATTTAATTATATTTTTTTCCCTATATATTTTTATATTGAAGCAATCAGTCTGTCAATATCCTCTGCTGCCTGCTCCCGATTTTTAAATACTACTCCATGGATTCCCTGATTTTCCGCTTCCTTTATATTAACGGGTGTATCGTCTATGAAAATACACTCCTCAGGCTTCAGTCCGTATCTTTGAAGAAGCCTTTTATATATTTCGGGATTCGGTTTTACCATTCCTTCCTTATAGGAAAGAATTCCACCATCCATCAGAGGCATAAAGGAAAGTGAAGCCGGGCACTGGGTCTCGCATTTATTGGAAAAATTCGAAAGAAACCAGACCTTAAAGCCTCTGTCCTTATAGCTTTTTATCCATTCCTTTGCATAGTCGAAGGGAACGACAATCCCCTCCACATGGTCAAAGGCATAGTGAAGCTCCCTTTCAATCTCCGGGTCACGGTCCACAAAGCACTGGACCACCTCTTCCTCCGTCAGTACGCCACGGTCGAACTCTGCCCAAAGCTCACAGCAGACGGACGCGCGTCCGATACGTTCAACCATTTCTTTGTCAAAGCCCCTGTCATAACGCAGATATTCCGCCCATCTGAAATCCGCAAGAACATTTCCTATATCAAAAATAATATTTTTTATCATACTTCTGTATTCCTTATTAATAGTATCAATTTATAATGTTAATTTTCCTCAACGGTTCTGTACCATTTTCCGTTGGTCTTCCAAATCCTGATGAATCTGTCGGCTTCATCGCAGGTCTCCTCTATCAGGTCCGTGTCAATATTGTGGCCGCAGTTGGAATAGATATTCAGCTTATCCGCAAAAGCCACCACATCATCGGCAAAGACATCATACCAGCCCTCACCATAATCCTCCTCCACAAATGTGGACGGATGAAAGCCGCGAAGTGTTATGCAGTAAACATGGTATCCCATTTCTGCCAGTCTCTGCTGCATACCTTTTTTATAAAAGCCAACCTGTGCAGAGAGGATTATTTCATCTCCGCTTCCGTATTCCTCATAAAACAGGGTAATTTTGTCATTAATCTGCTGATATCCCATTAAAACCGTTCCTTCTTTATTGATTTCTTTTCAAATATTACTCGCTTTGTCAGGGTTTTGACCACATGGCAGAACTCCTTGACATTATTAAATATGTTGCTCTTTTCAACATAATGCTCATATCCCGGCGAATCAATACGCTTTATGTAGCCCTGTTTATGGGGATAATCCTCCAAAAGTCTTTCGATATCGGGAATATCATACTTGTAAAAGGGCTTTTCAAGCTTTACACCCGCAAGCTCAATCACACGGGCCGTAAAATCCATGCAGTTATGTGCCTTGTAAATACGGACGCCATGAAGGATCGGCGTTGTAAGCATTGCAAAAAGATTGAATATCTGCTCATCATCCGCGGCACAGCGGTCAATCAGCGCCTGAATATCCTCATACTGCTCATCCGTTACCGGAACCGCAAAAACCTTTGAATAGAATTTCTTATATTCCTCAAAGGCATAATAATCCCTGTATTCCTTCATGAATCCGGCCGCAAAGGGATGATGATGCTGCTTTCTCGAATAGGAATAAAACTCCGTAAGGCTTTTATCCATACTCACTGCAATATGCTCAAAACGGTATCCGGTAAAACGCTTCAAAAGCTTTCCCAGCCCCGTATACGACTCAATCAGAACCACATATATCTTTTTCACAGACAAACCTCCCTAATTAGATCCACCAAACGAAAATAGATTTTTTATGAATGATTTTATAAACTTATTATAATCGAGAAAATCGTATATTCCCTGACGTTTTGCCCGTAAAAAGAGCTTTATCAGAAGTAAATGATAATACATATAGTATCTTCTGACACTTATCTTTTCCGGTTTTGCAACGAGATGCAGATAGTCCCAGTCCTCGGGATTGTCGGAAATCATCCTACCACTGTAATCCTTAAAATTCTCAAGACACATTTCCGGCGTATAAATTGAAATCGCAACATGCTTCAGGTCAAAATACTTTATCCACCTGTACAGATTCCGAAAATCATGGGATGTGAAATCAAGGTCCGTGATAAACATTCCCATCATATGAATTCCACACTCATGAAGGATTCTGATAGCATTTCCGTTTACGTTTACTATACTCCTCTTGTTTGTATCCTGCAAACGCTTATTTTCAATGTATTCCAGACCGGTCAGGATATAGTAGAATCCGATTTCGGCAAGCTGTTTAATAATGTCGGGATGCTTTACTATAAAATCTGCACGGCCGAAGCAGACATATTTCTTATGGATATTTCTTTCCTTTACAAGCTCGATAAAGCGCTCAAGACGTTTCACTCCAAAAAGAAAATCATCATCTGCTATATATATGTTTTCACAATCGATTGATTCTATTTCGGATACAACATCCTCAATGTCGCGGGTAACATACTTTCCGCAGTTCAAATGGTTCCTGTAGCAGAAGGCACAGGAATAAGGACAGCAGAAGGCCGTTCTGATTATAGCACAAGGTCTTAATTCAAGATAGCAGTATTTTTCCCTGTTTTCATAAAACATGCTTCTGTCGGCCCATGGAAGCTGTCTGATATCATATGGAACCGCTTCATTCACAAGCCATTCCGTCTGATTTGAGAAATCTGAAGCACTGCCCTTTTCCCTATTTCCTTCAGCCTCCTTCCTGTCGGCCGCCACGCCTTCGCGATAATGTATTCCCTGAATCGTTTCAGGCTCCCTTCCAAGGACAATTTCCGCAACAACGGCAGGGTCAAAGGTTGTCACAACAAAATCCACACAATCAGAATGGAACCTGTCGGGACAGTTCTGGGCATGGATTCCGCCTACTATGGTAACAGCCTTCTTTTTTGTGCGTTGCTCCTGAATACGTTTATTATCTCCGTGATTTTTCCCTTTTTTGCAATATTCACAATATTCCTTAATAAAATTTTCCTGTCTGGTTTTACCACAGAAATATACAAAATCGGGACTGAATTCTTCAAATGTCCTCTTAAAATTCTTTTTTATCTGTCCATCCCAGATTTTACACTCTATTCCAAGACTTGAAAGATATGATGCCAGGCATTCAAGCTCGTAGGGTTCATCATCAATTATTCCGGCATAGTCATATGCATTTCGGGATGTTTCAGGGTTTGAAAGTAATATTTTCATATTATTTAAGCCTCCTGCAGTTCTTAAAATCCGGACCGGGGCCATGGATTCTATACTATAAATGTATAATACCGTGTTATCTGTTTACATCGTGTATTCTACCATGAATGCCGTAATGATAAAATAAAAATATGTCTAAACCGCTCATTTCCGATAAACATTTCGGAAACAAAAATAAAATAAAAAATGAATTTTCTGTAACTATTCACATTATTTATCTTTCACCGGACCAAATAAGAGTTGTTTTTTCGTTGCAAAACAAGTAATATTTTTCTGGAGCTGCTTTATCTGAAGCGGCTTTTCAAAACCTGCACATGGAGGCTGTATATTCCTATGAAGCTGATTTTCATCCGTCACGGAGATCCTGACTACAGAAATGATTCACTTACAGAAAAAGGACAGCGTGAGGCTGCCCTGCTTGCCGGCAGGGTCGCTGAATTACCTGCCGATTATTATTATCTGTCACCCCTCGGGAGAGCTCAGCAGACAGCAAAGGCCTGCTTTGACAAAATGGAGAATACCGGGAATCTAAAAATTGAAACCTGCAGCTGGCTGAAGGAATTTTCTCCCACCATATTAAGACCGGACTGTACGGAGCATCCAAGCATATGCTGGGACTGGCTGCCTGAGGACTGGACTGAATACGACAATTTCTATGATTTCAACAGCTGGACGGAGCATCCCCTGCTGAAAGAGGCAGGCGTCCGTGAGGAGGTTGACCTTATATATTCCGGCTTTGAAAAGCTGTTGAACAAACACGGATATTACAGTGAAGGAAAGTATTTCCGGGCAGAAAGACCAAACAGCGACACACTGATATTCTTCTGCCATTTCGGAATCACAATGGTTATGCTCAGCTATTTATTTAAAATTTCACCGATGGTACTCTGGCATAACTTTATTTCAACCACAACCTCCCTCACTACCGTGGTAACAGAGGAGCGGCGGCAGGGAAAGGCCTCCTTCAGGATGACCTCCTTTAGTGATTCCTCCCATCTGACCGGAGGCGGTGAACCGGTTTCATTTTCCGGACGCTTCTGTGAGCTTTATACAAATGAAAACGAAAGACATTAACTTGAAGAGGATTTTGACCCTAGGGTCAAAATCCTCCCACTATTTCACAAGCTTATAGTAGCTGTTTGAAGTAATTCTGTATATCACCGCATAAATAGCGGCAAATAATGCTACACTGATTAATGATGTAATCAAAAGCGGTCTGAAGTTTGTAATATCGAACAGCTTCAGGCAACGGTAGATCATGGGAAAGGCAAAGGCCAGATGAATTACCGCAACAGCCAGCGGAATATAGAAAACACTGCTCATCTGCGAATTGATGCTGCTTCTGATATCCCTTTCAGTCATTCCGACCTTCTGCATTATCTCAAATCTCGAACGGTCCTCATAGCCCTCCGAAATCTGTTTATAATAAATCATCAGACCGAGCGCACATATAAATACCAGACTTAATACGATTCCTATGAAGAACAGTCCTCCGTACATATTGTAAAAATCGTCAGAATCTATATTTTTATCATTAGAGCGCCAATACATTATTTCTTCGTCTATAAGCTCAGAATTCGATGAAAGAACATCAAAAAAACCGTCCATTTCCATTCTGGTAAAATCGTCAGATACCAAGCCATCCGGAAATTCATAATCGAAATTATAAAGCCATACCAGCTCAGGATCCTGATGAAGCCCGTCCTCCGATACAAAGCTCATTACGGGAAGTTCATTTACAATAAAAACTACCTTAGGAAGAACGGAATATGATATTCCGATATTATAAAAATCCCCAACCCTCTTTTTTATCGAATAAGCCTGCCCGCCTTCAATAAACGAAACCGCATCATATGGAAGCTCCTCATAATATTCACAGCAGATTGCTTCATCATCTGCCAGGGTCTCATCCATACCCATGTAGCTGTTAAAATCCTCCAGGCTGACAAACAGGACATCCCACCAGGAAATATCAGTATATTTTTCGAATTCTTCAACATCAGTGGAATTGGAGAGGTTATGCATTTCACCATTGTCAAACCAGCAGGTAAAGCCCTTGTACTTCATCTCAACAGGATTTTTCAGCACTAATCCTTTTTCAAGGACATTTTCACCGATCATCCTCTTCACTTCATCCGTCTTTTTGGCAAGGTATTCATCAGAAACCCCGGGATAAAAGACTACCTCATTAATATGGTCTCTGGGGTATTTTTCTTTCAGCAAGCTCTCCTGACCGAAATACAGACATGAGCTTGATGCAATCATTACCAGTACCATAGTCGAAAGGATACAGATTTCTGCGAGTCCGACACCATTCCTCTTCATCCGGAATATCATCGAAGACAGAGACACAAAATGCTTCGTTTTATAATAATAGCCCTTCTTTTTCTGAAGAAGCCTGCACAGTGTAACCGAACCGGTGATAAAAAGAAGCATAGTTCCAACTATAACTAATATTACCGCCATAAAGAAATATGTCATGGCTCCTATTGGATCGGTAATGGACACTGCCATATAATAAGCCGTTCCCAAAATCACCAGACCAAGAAAGGCCATGAAATAACGGGCCTTAGGAGGCTTTTCACCCAGTCTGTCATTTTTCAGCAGGTCAATTGTATTCCGGCGTGATATCCTTATCACGTTCATCAACATTACAAAAACGAAAAAAATGATGAAAACCATGACGGTTACGCCGATACTGAAGACATCGATATTCAGACTGTATTCGGCACTCCTTTTTACAAGCTTTGCAAGAAACGCCTCGGCAAGCTTTGATAAAAGAAGCCCCACTGCAATTCCGCCGACAATAGAGGCCGTCCCCGTAATGACTGTTTCAGCTACCAGAATGCCGGCTATGTTTTTCCTGTCCATTCCCAGAATATTGTAGAGTCCGAATTCCCTGATCCTTGATTTTATTAAAAATGAATTAGTATAAATCAGCATGGAAATAGAGAATACTCCCATCACAACCACTCCGAGCCTGAGGATGAGCCCAAGCGTCGTCCCTGCCCTCATATCCTTCAGAAGGCTGCAGGTTCCAAGCTCCAGCAATATATAAAATACGGCAATCATGACGATTCCAGCCAAAACATACGGCAGATACAGCTTACTGTTCTTTTTTATTCCCGTTACGGCCAGTCGCCATGTTATATTTTTTTTCTTTTTCATGATTTATATCCTTTCACGGTCACACGGTTTTACCTGTTGCAAGCATAGTCAGCGTCTCGGAAATCTTCTGATAAAGCTGCTCATTTGTCTGCCCGCCCCTATAGAGCTGATGGAATACCACCCCATCCTTTATGAACAGCACCCTGTTTGCACAGCTGGCTGCCTTTACGGAATGGGTAACCATGAGAATGGTCTGACCGGACTTGTTTACATCACCAAACAGTCTCAGAAGCTCATCGGTCGAATTGGAATCAAGCGCACCTGTAGGCTCATCCGCAAGCACGAGCCTTGGACCTGTAATGAGCGCCCTGGCTACAGCTGCCCTCTGGCGCTGTCCGCCGGAAACCTCATAGGGGTATTTCTTTAAAAGCTCCCCGATTCCAAGAAGTCCTGAAAGCTCCTTCAGTCTTTTCTCCATTTCTCTGTAATCATAGCCTGATAAAACCATCGGAAGATAAATATTATCTTCAAGTGAAAAGGTATCAAGAAGGTTGAATTCCTGAAAAACAAAACCAAGATTGTCACGCCTGAAGGCTGCCAGCTCCTTGTCTTTAATAGTACTTAAATCCTTATCCTCCAAAACAACCCTGCCCTCCGTAGGTTTATCGAGGGCCGCGATAATATTCAGCAGGGTAGTCTTTCCGGATCCGGACTCACCCATAATGGCAACATATTCACCCTTTTCAACATCAAAGCTTACCCCCTTCAGGGCCTCAACCCTGTTGCCGCCAAAGCGTGTAGTATATGTTTTTTTAAGCTCTTTAACTTCAAGCATTTTCATTTTATCAGTCTCCTTAAGTATTCATAAAACGTAACCGCATCACCTGTTACAAAATATCAGGCGTTCAACGTTGCTTATCTTAACACTGTCCTCCCGTTAATTCAATTTCTTTCTCTTACACAAAACTTACATTTTTGTAAGTTTTGCCCACCGCCTGCAGGCTTACCATGAAAACGGTTATCATAGAAAATGTTGACTATATCCACAGAACGCCCATGACAATCCTTCCCATGTGCGCCGGAACGGAAATCAACTGCGAAAAGGCAACGATAACCATTAAAGAAAGTGGTGTAAAATAAGGTCCTTCAATATAAAACCCTGCCTCAATTCTGAAGCAGGGACACTTTTTTATTTGAAAAAATAAGTCTTATGGTGGTTCCTTCCCCAACTGCAGACTCGGCTTCTATCTCTATCCCCAGATTGCTGCAGATTCTCTTTACAAGATAAAGCCCGATTCCGCTGGCACGGTTATTCTCCATGCGGCCGTTTACGCCGGTAAAGCCGATTTCAAAAATACGTGGAAGGTTTTCAGGGGAAATGCCTATACCGGTATCGGCAACCAGAAGGTATATCCTTTCATCTCCGGCTTCCTTCTGCCCGTTTTCAAGCCTTCCGGTTTCAATTCTTATTTTACCCTTCCGGGTATATTTCAGGGCATTTGAAAGCAGCTGCTCCAAAACAACGCCAAGCCACTTTTCATCTGTCAGCACGGATAAATTCCGGGGCTCGAACTCAAATGAAAGCTTCTTTCCGATAAAGTCCCGGGAAAACTTTTTTACATTCGTCCTGATAATGGAATCAAGCCCGCAATCCCTGAAGGTATAGTCCGTAGAATCCGAACCGAGACGCACATACGTCATAACCATATCAACATACTGTTCTATTCTGAATAAATCTGATGAAAGCTCTCTTGAGAGCTGGCTGTCCTCACCCGAAAGCCTCAGCCTCATGGAAGCAATCGGTGTTTTTATCTGATGCGCCCAAAGTGTATAATACCGGCTCAGATCCTGAAATTTTGAATTCATTTCAGTTACATCCCTGGTCCGCTCCTCCAGCAGAAGCTCAACCACCTGCCGGTAATCCTCCTCTATTACGGTATCCGTGGGAAGAGTCCCCGTATCCATGCAGATACTTCCTTTTGCCGCATTCTCCAGAAGCGAATGCTTCTTCTTTTCTGCACTAAGGTCGGTCACCACAATAACAGCAGAAAATACGACACTTAAAATTGCAGGATACAGCACTGCCTTAAGCGGAAGCTCATACAGATAAAATGTAACCGCAAAAATCACAAAAACACCTATAAATAATATTATCGCCGGTTTATGTCCCTTAAAATAGTGTTTTATCATGATATAAGATAGCCCTGCCCGAATTTAGTAGTAATAAAGCCCTCAAGCCCTGCATTATCAAGCTTTTTACGAAGTCTGTTCACATTTACGGTCAGCGTGTTTTCATCCACAAAGCAGTCCGACTCCCATAATAGCTCCATCAGCTTTTCCCTGCTCACTATTTTGCCCTTGTTCTGCATGAGCGCTGACAGAATCCTGTACTCATTTTTTGTAAGTGAAATATTCTCACCCCTGTAGATGAAGGTCTGGTCTCCCGTATTAAGCATGGCACCGTTGCATTCTATTACAGGCGAGGCTTCACCGAAATCATATGTCCTCCTTAGCAATGCCCCGACCTTTGCCACCAGCACATTTATATCAAAGGGCTTGGCAATAAAATCATCTGCCCCCATGTTAACCGCCATAACAATATTCATATTTTCGGCAGTAGACGAAATAAAGATGATCGGAACCTTTGATACCTTCCGTATCTCACCGCACCAGTGATATCCGTTAAAAAACGGCAGCCCTATATCAAGAAGCACCATATTCGGGTCGTACTCTGTAAATTCCTTCATGACATTTGAAAAATCCGTGACTATTCTCGTGTCATGTCCCCAGGTGGAAAGCTGCGAGGCAACTCCCTCCGCAATTCCGTTATCATCCTCAACAATCAGTATTTTATACATTACAGTCTGTTCCTCTCTGATATTCCTTCATGCATTAATACATTTTTTATCCACGGTTTCTTTTCAGCCTCTGCCTGCTTCAGGCTCTGCTTCCGCTATATTTACATGTCCTGCAAGCAGCTCATCATATTTTACCTTGTAGATAAGAAGGCTGAATACATACTGGGGCATGACACGCTTCCCTGCCTCCCAGTCCTGTACCGTCCTGTAGGGAATACCATATTTCTCACAGAACTGCATCCTGTTCAGACCAAGATAGTCCCTCAACAGCTTGACAGCCGTCGATGCGGGTATCTTTTTTTTCTTTGTTTCAACAATTAACTCCTCCGGGTCCGTAATCTGATAATCCATATTAACAGCCTGCCTTTCCTCTATATTCGGGACCTTCCGGCCATGTAAATAACCTATAGCCCTGTCCCCGCAATAATCTGCATGCGCTGTTATTATATCCGTCAACGCTCTGCGCGTCAAACAATTCTTACAATTGTTTTTCTAATAATTTCCTGAAATAAATTCATCAGCAAGCTCCCTGAATCTGTATAGGGATACATTATAGCTCCGGACCCCGTCAGGCATCTCAAACTCCGGATCCAGCATACTGCCGTAGTTGACGCTCTTATAGTTAAAAAACCGTTTTGCCGAGGCCTGAAAACAGAAATATTCATCTGTGCCCGTAAAGCCGTCATCCTTATTGTCATAGGGATAGTAATGATATATTTCCGATGCGTGGTTTACTGCAGCATCGTAAATTGCAGGAGCCGCATCCCTTCCAAGACCGCAGATGTACCTATAATCAACATCGCTGCAGGTTGTTGCCTTTTCAAGATTGTACTTTGCAACACAGTATTCCGGCCGGCTGAAGCCAAGACATATGAACCATACCGCAACCGCTGCCACCAAAAATCTGAAAAGAGGAAAATCCTCCCTGAAAATATAGATAAGTGCTCCGAATATAGCAATCGTGATAATAACAAGAGCCCAGATTACCAGCAGACGGAGCACCGTCATATGGTAAACATCGATATACATCTTAATCCTGACTGCACAGGAGGCAACCATAATAAGCGTACAGCAGGAAATCACTGTTAAAATTCCGTTTAAAAGCGCATTTTTCCTAAAAAGACCGCGCCCCATGAATACCAGAATCAGATTAAGGATACAAACAAAAACCAGCTGGTTAAAGCCCTGATGAACATAGGAGGAATAGGTGTAGCCCTCCGGAAGCTCCATATTTCCGATAAAAACATATACTATCTGGATAAAGGAGAATATAAGGTATATTACAGTAAGTATAATACCGATCGTAATGGCTACCATAGGCTCAAGTGAGCCCTTTTTAACTACCTCCTCACGCTTCCTTTGGCAGGCCACTGCCTTACATACCGCATATGAAATAAAAACAGCATTTAACAGTAAAAAGAGGATTCCTATTATATCCGTTGAAAAAACGGCGTTCAGAATATCCTCTGTCATATCACTGAATACGGCATCCGCAGAGGACAGAAGCGCAAGGACAATCGGAACAATTATAAGTGAAATGCCAAGTCCGATCAGAACATACTTAAATTTACCGTTCCGTTCGGTCTTCCTGTCTGAAATATCCGCAACAGGATCCGGAATATGCGCAAAGCTGTGTCCGAAAAGGCGGTTTGAACATATAAAATAGTTCCTGAAGGTCCACATTTTATCATCATTCAGCTGATGTACAAGACCGAGAAGTGTCATTATAAACATACCGAAATAATCAAACAGTACAAGCACTCCATCGTCTGATATACCGATATTCAGAGCCATCAGAAGCACACAGGCGACGGAAAAAATGAAGCCCGGCTTAAGCTCATATTCCAGTTTTTTCAGTACGGCAATACCGATTACGACTGCAGACAGCGTCACCACAAAGGTCATTATGGAGCCCCAGTTATCATAAAGAAGTGCCGTAGTTACTATTCCAAATACTATACAGGCAAGCAGAAGCTTCCTTGTATCCAGGCTGCATTTTCTGAAACCTGATTCAGCATCTGTTTCGGTCTGATTGT
Source organism: Lachnospiraceae bacterium (assembly GCA_045627205.1). Lineage (GTDB taxonomy): Bacteria > Bacillota > Clostridia > Lachnospirales > Lachnospiraceae > RUG11977. The sequence goes on along the minus strand of JAZQNG010000076.1, from coordinate 8,769 downwards.
AGTAATTATAATTAAAGCTATCCATGTCAATCTCCTTTGAAAATCAATTTTCAAGGCTTCTGTACTCTAAAATATCTCCCGGCTGACACTGAAGTGCATTGCATATTTTAATCAGCGTCGACACCTTTATTGCCTTTGCCTTCCCGTTCTTCAATATCGACATATTTGCCAGGGTAATCCCAACCCTTTCCGCCAGCTCTCCAACACCCATCTTGCGTTTAGCCAGCATAACATCAATATTAAAAACAATCTCACCCGGTAATAATTCTTCATCAAGGTATTCTTCCATATCATTTCTCCTATCCTATATCTGACTGTTTTTGTTCACTGTCCGTTACCTCAAGTATATTTGTTAAATAATTCCAGCTTACATGAATCTCAGTGCCTGACGATAAATCCGACAAAACATATCCCCTTGGCGTCTCCCCGGATTCCTCAAGACGGAAAACCACATCGTTTCCCCTGAAAACAGGACCTAAATCCTCGTAAAGCGAATAGCTGGGATGATGAAAATCCTCGCTTCTCAGCGCCGCATATTCCTTACCCTCATATATGAGCGTCAGGGAATCATCCTCACATAAAAACAGCATTATCCGGGACACTATAACAAAAATAATAATACCGGCCACAGCCGTTACCACTCCAACCGCCGGCTTCTTCCCTGAGGCGGAAAATATGCCGAGTACACATAGAACTATCAGCCCCAGCGCCACTGCCATTTTCGGATAAACCATGAAGCTGTCCTTTATCCCGATGTCTGCTGCAGAAATTATTGCAATGGCAGCCAGTAAAATAGCGGTCACCCACAGTATTACCTTCATACACACCTTAATCATATCGTCAGGTCACTCTGGTCCTGCAGTCTTGCTGCCTTTTCAATAAGATGCGAAAGAGCTGCAGCGGCTACGGAAAATACAAGTCCCAAAACAACCACCAGAAGTGATCCGAGCAGGATTCCGGGATGATTCATATTCAATAAGCATAAAACAATATTGCCGATGAAAAAATACACTGTATCAATAAGTGCCAGCATCGAAATATTTTTTAAATGCTTTGCATTTTCCATTGAAAAGGATTTGTTCCTCCCGATATTGGATGCAACCCCCCAGCCCTGAAAAAGTACAAGGTAGCAGGGAATCCCTGTTGAAAGCAGGAAAAGGAGCCAGGGCAGATAGTACGATTCAAATTCCGGATATTTGTCAACCAGACTCTTTCCCAGCTCCGGAATAATAAGACCATAGATACCCAGGCCGACAATTGCCGTTGCAATAATGATTCCCTTCAGCCATTTTGCCAAACTTGTTTGATTCATGATAGTGCCTCCCTGTATAAGCTTCTAAAATATTATTTTCCAAACTTGATAAATATTTATCGTGTTTCGATATATCTTGATGCCATTATAGCACCCGATTTTAATTTGTCAACAACTTTTTATCGAATTACGATAAATTTATAATTATTGCCGGATATGTATCCTGAAATGCATGTATCATAGAGCATCAGTACTTTTGACGCCCTGATTATAAAATAAGGGCAGTGGAAAATGCACTGTCTGTCCTATGGACACTGCATTTTTCACCGCCCGGTGCTTTTTCAATATTCCAAATTTTGTTTTGTGGCTTTATTATTTAAGAACAGCCTTGTGGAATACCTTCTTACCCTTCTTAATCTTAACGCCTTCCTTAAGAAGCTCTACACTTATCTTTGTATCGAAGGATGCAACCTTTTCACCGTTCACAAGCATTCCGCCCTGCTCAATGAGACGACGTCCCTCGCTTCTTGAAGGAATAAGTCCGCAGGCACTTAAAAGATCGATGGCACTGATACCGTCTGCAGCAACCTGGTCTGCAGTAAGCTCTGTGGTAGGCATATTTGCATCATCACCGTCACCTGAGAAAAGAGCCTTTGCAGTAGCCTCTGCCTTGTCAGCCTCATCCTTGCCGTGAACAAGCTCTGTCAGCTCATGCGCAAGAATCATCTTCTTCTCGTTGATACGTGAACCGTCCCACTTATCCATCTCATTGATTGTCTCAAGAGGCAGGAAGGTAAGCATCTTCAGGCACTTTGTAACATCTGCATCGTCAATATTTCTCCAGTACTGATAGAACTCAAAGGGAGTAGTCTTCTCGGGATCGAGCCATACGGCACCCTTTGCCGTTTTACCCATCTTCTTGCCCTCACTGTTGAGAAGCAGTGTGATTGTCATTGCATATGCATCCTTGCCGGTCTTCTTTCTGATAAGCTCTGTACCGCCCAGCATATTGCTCCACTGGTCATCGCCACCGAATTCCATATTGCAGCCGTAGTGCTGATTCAGATAGTAGAAGTCGTAGGACTGCATAATCATATAGTTGAACTCAAGGAAGGAAAGGCCCTTCTCCATACGCTGCTTGTAGCACTCTGCACGGAGCATGTTGTTTACTGAGAAGCAGGCTCCGACATCGCGTAACAGCTCGATATAGTTCAGCTTTAAAAGCCAGTCGGCATTGTTTACCATGATAGCCTTGTCTTCACCAAACTCAATGAAACGCTCCATCTGCTTTTTAAAGCAGTCGCAGTTGTGCTGAATGGTTTCCGGAGACAGCATGTTTCTCATATCGGTACGTCCCGAAGGATCTCCGATATAGCCTGTTCCGCCGCCGATCAGTACAACAGGCTTGTTTCCTGCCATCTGAAGCCTCTTCATAAGGCACAGAGCCATGAAATGACCTACATGAAGTGAATCTGCAGTGGGGTCAAAACCGATATAAAATCTGGCACCACCATTGTTGATGAGATCTCTGATTTCCTTCTCATCAGTTACCTGAGCGATAAGTCCACGCTCCTGAAGTTCTTCATAAATTCCCATAATTAACTCTCCGTTCTGCGGATCCTCCTTTTTCACGAAGCTGCCCGATCCGCCCGACAGCCCCTGAACTGCGTGAAATTCGGATAGGGATGCGAGACCGTCAATAAAGAAAAAAGCCCCCTGCTCCATATCCGGAACAGAGGACGTAATATACGTGGTACCACCTCTATTTAAGTGCCCCTCGCGGAACACTCCTCACCGTGTGCAAACACACACTGCGCGCAATATCGGGCGCACCCGGCAAATCCTACTGATACATATATACTTTCAGACTGCAGCTCCGGAACGTATTCAACACAGCTCATCCATATCCTCACACCGGCCGGATACTCTCTGGAGGATTCCCTATGCCTACTCTTTTCCTTCATCGCTTTACGATTATGCGGCTATTATATATAATAAAATCATAAAAATCAAGTAAAATATTAAAAAATGTCTTTGTGATAATTAATACAACTTTTACTTTGAATTTACACAAAACTTAATTTACACAAGCTGCTTTTTGTTCTCCGGAATATAATCATATATAAGCTTCTCGTAGGCATTCGGATCCATCGGCTTTACAAGATAGTCATCAAAGCCGGCCTCTGAGAAGAAATCCTTTGATTCCTTACCTGCGTCCGCCGTCATAACTATGACAGGAGTACCGACACACATATGGTCCTTATTTTCACGAAGCAGATTCAGGGCCTCCGTTCCGTTCATTACAGGCATTCTGTAGTCCATCAGGATGATGTCATAATGCTTTGTTTTTACCATATTCAGACACTGCTCTCCGCTTTCCGCCTGATCGAAACTGATTCCGCTTGTTTTTAAAAGAGATATGGCTACGGTACGGTTTACACTGTTGTCATCAACAACAAGCACATTTGTATTCTCCGCCCTGAAAAAGCAGGTTCTCTTCTTTCTCGGCTTCTTTTCTGCCTCTTCCTCCTTCGGAACGGTCTCACTGAATACTCCAATGGTTTCATCATCAACATACAGCTGAGGAACAACCGCCGTAAATACGGAGCCCTCACCATAAACGCTTTCAACATCGATACGTCCGTTCATCTGTCGGAGAAGGCCCTGTGTAATACTCATTCCAAGACCTGTTCCCTCTGTAAAATAATTCCCGTTGTTTTCCAGACGTTCAAACCTTTCAAACAGACGGCCGATATCCTCCTGCTTAATGCCGATTCCCGTATCCGAAACCTTAAAGCTGAGCTCTCCGAAGCTGTTGTTTACGAGCTTATAGGAAACTGCCAGCTCAATCTGCCCCTTTTCCGTATACTTGACTGCATTGGTGAGCAGGTTTGTCACTATCTGGCGCACCCTGACCTCATCACCCATAAGCTGTCTGGGTACTTCGGCATCTACCCTCGCCTTTACCTCAATCGGCTTGCCCTCGGCACGCTTCCGTGCCGTAAGAAGAAGATCCCGAAGCATTATCGGAACCTCATATGTCGATATGTTAATATCAAGCTTGCCGGCCTCTATCTTTGAAAAATCGAGAATATCATTAATAAGTGCAAGAAGCGTATCCCCATTTCTCTTTATTGTTTCCGAATAGTCAAGAATCGCCGCATCGGAGCTTTCCCGGCTTATCATTTCGTTCATTCCGAGAATTGCATTTATAGGAGTACGTATTTCGTGCGACATATGGGCAAGGAATTCACCCTTTGCCTTGTTTGCAACCTCCGCCGCATCCTGGAGCCGCTTGCTTTCCAGAATGAATTCATGCTCCTTTGTAATATCCCTCAGCCAGTGGATAAAGCCCTCTGCATGGCCCTTTCTGTAAAACTCCAGAATCTCACAGACGTAGTACCTTCCGTCATAGCACACCTCTTCCTCCTTTTGTATGTTCATGAACCGGTCGAGGTTATCATCCACTCCGTACACATCCATACCGTAGGTAAAGCTTCTGTTCGGATCCAGCAGTGAAACCGCCTTCGCGTTGGCATATACAAAGCGGTTCTGATTGTCTGTAGCAAGGAGAATATCATCCATACTGTTCAGCATTGCTTCCTCGGAATTCTGCTGCATGGGATAGGTTCTGAAAAAAATAATGATGACCAGCATCAGAATGGCACCGATACAGCAGCCGACAGCTGAAAAATCATACTTCGTCTTTAAAAAATCACACAGGAAAAAGGTTCCGAGAGCCATTGTTCCGGCAATACCGAAGGTAATAATACTTGTCCGCATCCCCTTAAATACCTTTGGCTTCTTTATGGCACAATAGGCAATAACCAGGATAGAGACAAACAGACTTCCCGCTACCCACCACAGATATACCCAAAACAGCTCTCCGAATTCCAAATGTCTGACGGGCGGCCCGTCAACAGGAATTTCATAGCTTACCTGCTTATACATAAGATGATGGCTCCCGTTCGTAAGCGCCAATGCCGTAAACAACGTATTCACTGCCAGACAGCTCATCTTAAACCAGGTCGGAAGCTCAATATGAGAAATAAATCCAAGCAGGCACAAAAAGCACAAACCAATATTTGAAGCACCGATAAAGGAGATATACAGGGCCGCTTCACAGACCGCCGAATCATCTGCCAGAACAATTGTCGCATTACAGATACTGAACACCATATTACAGGTTGCTATCAGCTGCAATACCTTCTGCTCCTTGGACGGACTTTGAAAATGAACAATAACATAGTATACAAACGACAATATTGCCGTTATAACAGATGCATAGTAATATAGCGCACCCATCGTCTCCTCCTCATCATGCATACGTGTATAAATTTTTACCGTATAAATTCCTTGATGGTTTCCGTCATTTCATAAATGTCAATCGGCTTTGTCAGATGCCCGAGCATACCCACATCCAGTGAAGCCTTCCTGTTCTCCTCATATGCGTTTGCCGTCATCGCCACAATCGGAATATCTCTGTAACGCGGATTGGGAAGCCCGCGTATTTTCAGTGTTGCCTCACAGCCATCCATGACCGGCATCTGAATATCCATAAGGATCAGGTCATAATACTCCGGAGGATTATTGCGAACCATATCAACTGCAATGCTTCCGTTTTCCGCCGTTTCAAAAATAATACCCTCATCCTCAAGAATACAGCAGGTGATTTCCATGTTCATCTTGTTATCCTCAACAACAAGTATACGCTTACCCTTTAAGACTTTTTCAGTGATTGGCTGCTCGTCAGCATCGCTGATGGCATTAAGCAGATTCCGGATTTTGTCATTTTTATCAGCATTATCACTATTGCCGTTTTTATCACTATTATCAATAATATCGGTTTTATCGGTATCTTCCGGAATCTCCTTCTGCTCCCCACTGAGATACTCATCCGACATATGATAGCCGCCGGCACTTCCTGAAATCTTGCATTTCATCGAAACCACAACCTTTGTTCCGATTCCAACATCGCTGTCAATTGTAATTTCACCGCCCATTTTATCGATAAGCTGTTTTGTAATGGCCATGCCGAGACCGGTACCCTGGACTCCGCTTACCGTATTCGACCTTTCGCGTACAAAGGCCTCAAAAATGTGCTCCTGAAATTCCTTTGACATTCCGCAGCCGTTATCCTTTACGGTAAATGTAATGCGGCTGTATCCGTCCTTATCTGCATCATCCTGTACAAGGGAACAGAAAATATTCCCGCCCTCAGGCGTAAACTTGATTGCATTTGAAAGAATATTTAGTACAATCTGGCTTGCACGCAGTCTGTCTACATAAATATATACATATTTCACATCAAGAAAATGCTTAAATCTTAAATTCTTTTCCTGAACGTGTTCACTGACAATTGCTCTCATTTCCTTAATCATTTCGCGAATGTCAATGACACTCTCATTTATGACAATCTTTCCATTCTCAATTCGTGCCACATCAAGAATATCATTGATAAGTCGTCTTAAATGGTCTCCTGAAATGCTTACCTTTTCAAGACAGTCCTCAACCTTTTCACGGTCATCGATATGCTTTAAGGCCATCTGTGTGTAGCCCATTATGGCATTCATGGGAGTACGGATATCATGGCTCATATTAAAGAGGAATGTGGATTTTGCCACGCTGGCGGCCTCTGCCTTCTGGCGGGCTTCCTTCAGCTCCTCCTGATATTCAATCTCGCTTCTGATCTGGGTATCCTTCTCCGCAAAACCCATTACCACAACATTGTTAACATTCTTTTCATCAACCCGTACACACTTATATTCGCAATATTTATTATCATTGTTCAGATAATGTCTGACAAAGGACTGCTGGGTCTTCAGCTGATTCTTAATATAATTTACATCAAGATAGCTCTTTACAAGCTCCTTCTGTCCGCCGACTACCGCCTTTTCGATATACAGCTCTACAGCATCCGAATAGTTCATTTTTTTAAATGCCTCACCAAACATTCCGGTAATTCTGTTGCTCATACTGTACGGAATGACGGTATTTGTATCGAGGTAAACATAATATACGGAAGAATATTCCGATGAAAGAAGCGTCATTACACCAAGATACTGACGGTCAAATTCAGCCTTTTTCTGGAAATACCTCGTATCCCTGCTGCAAAGGTACTTGTATAGCCACAGTGCTGCAATCAGCGACGGGGCAAGACATGCAAACAGAAGACCTATCAGAACCAGGAAATCAGAAACCTCGGATTTCGGAATTATCTGTATATACCAGTCAGCATTCATGATATTCAGCTTATACTCAATATAATCTTCTCTGTCAGCATAGGCCTCAATGTTTCCGAATATATATTGTTTTTCACCGTCATTCGGGTTGGTTCTCCATACAAGGGCCTCGTAACCGTTCGATTTCAGGCCGCTTATGTCGATTGTATTCATGATATCGGAATAGGACAGTCCGAGACCTACAACACCCCAGTATTTATCTCCGGATTTTTCAGCATCCAAATAAATCGGAAGCCTCACCACCACAAGCTGTTTTCCGTTATTATATTCAAACGGACCTGAAATGTAAAGATTATAATCATCCAGATTGTTGGGAATCAGCTCTCCCCCGAAGGACTGTTCCTTTATATCCATGCCAATAATCTGCGAATAATCCCCCTGCGAATATACCTCCGTTATCCTGTCTTTGGGTGCCAAAATAACGGCCTCGACATAGGGAAGTCCTACGATGTCCTTTGTCAGCCCGGATATATTTTTCGTATTACCATCCATGAATTTCAGATAGGATTCAACAGACCTGTTAATATTTGCCCTGGAAATAAAAGAATTGAAAATGTCATTCCCCAATGACTTTGCATAAAACCCCATTTGGGTCTCCTTCTGTGTACTTACATAGTAATATACATAGCCCGAAACACTTGAGGTCGCAATAAGAATACTAATGAATACAATAATTGGCAGTTTAAGTCGTTTTTTGTTTATATTCACAGCTATCCCCCCCACTCACTCACACCTTACAGTATGCCTATATCTTTATATCGTAATAAATCGGGATTTTATTAACCTTTGTGTATAAATCTGTTTGATACTCCTCACAGTCCGTTCCAATTTGTATACAATTCAAGACTCGCGGAGCGTTTATCTCAGTGGGGGTTCAATCTCCCACTGAGATAAAACAAAAACAGCACCACAGATTGTGATGCTGTTTTCCTACGGAGAAGGAGGGATTTGAACCCTCGCGCCGCGCAAACGACCTACACCCTTAGCAGGGGCGCCTCTTCGGCCTCTTGAGTACTTCTCCAGATGTCGAACTCCTACGAGTCGATATTCAGTTTTTCGTTTTTCAACGCAAGGATTAATATATCAAAAAATGTGTGAATTGTCAACACTTTTTAGAATTTTGCAAATTTTAGCTATGAACCATTTTTGATAATGTCCTAATATACCATAAGGGAAAATGTCCCAAAGTGGTATGATACTTCCATCAACAGATGGAGGTGACTATTATCAGAAAGGTAGAACTATCAATGGATGAACAAAAGAAATATGAGGTGA